>JARFQS010000150.1 GCA_029287645.1 Thermoanaerobaculia bacterium
GCAGGACTCCCTCGCCAATTTCGCCTCTGGGATGTTGATCCTGCTCTATCGGCCATTCGACGTCGGCGACCTTGTCGAGGTAAGCGGCTCCTCCGGACGCGTCAGCAAGATGAGTCTCGTCAATACGACGATCCTGACGCTCGACCACCAGACCCTGATCGTGCCCAACAACAAGATCTGGGGCGATGTGATCAAGAACACGACTGCGAAGGAGACCCGCCGAGTCGACCTCGTGATCGGTATCTCGTAAGAGGACGAAATTCCCAAGGCCGAGGAGATCCTGAAGTCGATACTTCGAGACCACCCGAAAGTACTGGCCGATCCCGAAGCCGTGGTCAGCGTCAGCGAGCTGGCCGACTCGTCCGTGAACTTCGTCGTCCGGCCCTGGGTGAAGACCGATGACTACTTGAGTACAAAGTGGGACATCACTCGCGAGGTCAAGCTGCGCTTCGACGCGGAAGGCATCTCGATTCCCTACCCGCAGCGGACGGTGCACCTACCCACGCCACCGATCGCGTAGCGGCTGCCACTTCAGGTAGGTCAGAGAGCGCCACAACCACTCCATCGGGCCGAAGCGGAAGCGCCTCGACCACCACTGGCATGCCACGAGCTGCACGGCGAAGATCGCTACGGCCCAAGCGGTGACGGCGGCCGGTCCGAGTCGATAGACCTGGCCGAAGCCGTACCCGTAGAACAGCGTGGTGAACATCAGAGTCTGGGTCAGGTAGACAGTCAGGGCCAGCCGGCCGACCGGGGCCAGAGGCGAGAGGGCGTCCCTCCCGCGGGCACTCTGCGCTGCGAGGAGGATCGTCGCCGCATAGCCGAGAGCGAGGGCCGTTGTCCCGAACGCGAAGAGGAGATCGCCGGCGAATTGGACGCCCGGGCTGGCTCCCCGCGATTCGAAGACCGCGTAGCCGGCAGTGGTGGCGAGGACCCGCTCCCCCACCATCGCCGAGAGACCGATCCCCAGACCCCAGGTACGCACGCGGGCAATCGGCGCCGCGTGGCCCTGGATGTCACGCAGAACGCCGGATCGACCGACGGAGAAGCCGATGAGGAACATCGCGAAGACCGCCAGGCCAGACTCCGGCGTCTCGAGGTCCTCGAGGGGATCTGCAGGGATCGCGCTCGCGTTGTCGGCCGCGACCTCGGCAAGCGACCCGATGGCGTAGACGTCCGTGCGCTGGTCCAGCTCGAGCTCGGCACGAGCATCGTCGACGCTCTGAATCTCTTCGGACTCTGCCGATGGGTCCTGGGTCGAGGCGAGGCGGGCCACAGGATAGACCAACATCAGGCCGACAGCCAACAGCAGGAGCATTCGCGTAGGCAGACGGCGAACGATCAGGAGCCCGAGTCCGAGCTCCGCGTAGAGCATCAGAATGTCGCCATCGTAGAGCAGTGCGTGAGCAGCTCCGATGACGAAGAGTACGGCCAGCCGCCGGAGGTAGAAAGGAACGATGGGGAGACCTCGCGCGTGGATCCGCTGCAGCTGCACCGCGAAGCCGAAGCCGAAGAGCATGGAGAACAAGGTCCACGACTTCGACTCGAAGAAGACGCGTTTGATCGCGGACGCCAGCTGGTCGAGTGGCAGGTTCCAGGCGATCGAGTCGGCGCCGAAACCGTACATGTTCACCAGCAGTACGCCGAACAGAGCGAAACCGCGGACCATGTCGACTTCGACGATGCGTGAGGCCGGGGCAACCGGCTCAGACGTTGCCCGATTCAACGGCGGTCCCTTGCTCGACGTGGACACGACTTGTGGGTTGGCATGGGCGCCTATTATCGACGACTCCAGGCTCGGCGTCACCAGGAAGGGTGCGAGAGCGCAAAGATGCCACAATTCGATATTCTGCTGTTCTATGAGATGCGAAGCTCGGATGCGGCGGTCGAGGCCTTGCTCACAGACATGAATGGCCATGGCTACAGGCGCGGCGGGAGCTGGCGGGGCTGGTTTCGAAGAGCCACCGCACTTACCCTTCTAGCGCTCTTCGCTGCTGCAGCCTCGGGACAGGACGAGGAGCCCGCCGAGGCCTCGTTTCAACTCTGGGCCAACATCATCCTGGCCAAACCCAAGAGTCCTCGCCTCTACTTCGAGCTGGACATCGAGCCGAAATCCCAGATCAGTGGCGGCGAGACCTGGCGCAACGTCGACGCGACACCCCTGGTGGAGTTCTATGTCCACAAGCTGGTGGACCTGACCGGCGAGGTGACGGTCGGCTATACGCGCCAGAACGAGTCGGAGGATTCGCTCGAAGTCACGCCCCGATTCGGCGTGCGACTCCACTTTGTGGACCATCTATGGGACCAGTTCGCTTCCGAGAGGCTCCCTCTCTCACGCTTGTATTTTGCCAACCTGGCACGCATCGAGTTTCGCAATCTGCGGTATACCGGGGATCGCCCCTCCAGCCACGAGGCACGCCTCCGCAACCGGCTGGAATTCAGGCTGGCCCTCAACCACCCGAGTCTCTCCGTGGACCGGACCTGGTACCTGTTCTCGGATCTCGAGTTCTTTGTTCCGCTCGGTGAGGAAGTCCCAGAGAGATTCGCTACCAAGAGCCGCTTCCGTGGAGGGTTGGGCTATCGACTGAGTCGGCGGCGACGATTCGAGCTCCTCTACATTCGAGACTTCGCCCGCGAGACTCTCGAGGAGCCCCGAGACATCGACATGAACGCCATCGACTTCAGGCTCAAGATCCTTCTCTGATTCGCTGTTGGTGGCCCACAAACGCATCCGGAACGCTTACAATCGACCAACTAAGTGGTCGGACAACGTTGGAATCCCATCAGAGTCCTGTCAGGAGGGTCCATGGGCAAAATCGGTGAATGGTTCACGTCTTGGAAGATGGTCAGCTGGCGTAGCGCCATCGTGCTGGTTTTCGTCCTCTACGTGCTGATCGGGTTTCTGGTCGTACCCTGGGTGGCAGAGAGGATCCTCGTCAACACAGCGCAGGAGAAGCTCGGGCGCGAGGTCACGGTCGAGAAGATCGAGTGCAATCCGTTCACGCTGTCTCTTACGATTCGAGGGCTCAGCTTCCCAGATCGACCGGGCTCCACGATGCTCTCGTTCGACGAGCTGTATGCCAACGCTCAAACTTCCAGCCTCTTCCGATGGGCGTTGACGCTCAAGGAGCTGCGTATCGACGGCTTGTACGCAGCGGTCCGACGCTTCGAGGACCAGGGGGTCAACATCCTCGAGCTGATGGAGGCTCTCGATACAGGCGAGGAGCCCAAAGAGCCCTTCGAGCTGCCCCGGGCGCTATTCCACAGGATCGAGATCAACGGAGGGCGTCTCGACCTCGAAGATCGGGCACGCGAGGAACCCCTGATACGCACCGCGGAGCCGGTCGAGGTCCTGCTGACGGACATCAGCACACTTCCCGATGAACAGGGCGACAACGACATCACGATCAGCCAGAGGGGTGGCGGAACCCTCCGCATCAGGGGAGAGGTGATTCTCGAGCCCTTGGGTTTCGAGGGCGTGATCTCCCTCCACGAGGTCATGCTGGCGAGACCCTGGGGAATCGTCGCGGAGAAGTTCGAGCTCAGCGTCACCGACGGGATCGCCGAGGCCGACATCAACTACCGCGTCCGCTTGGGTGACGAGGGTCTCCACCTCGAAATCCACGATTCGGAGTTCCGAGTGAGCGACTTCGCGGTGCGGGCACCGATCGCCGATCGCGAGCTGCTCAAAGCCGACTCCGTCGTGGTTTCCAACGTCCTGGCGCGGTGGCCCGAACAGGAGATCCGAGTCGATTCCCTGACGATCGATGGTGCCTCGGCCTTCCAGTGGCTGGAGGCGGATGGAACGCCGAGCTGGAACGTGCTGGTCCCGAAGCCGACACAAGAAGAGATTGCCGAAGCGTACCGATACGTCGAGGAGAGAGTGACCCTCGATGCGAGGCTCGGTCGATTCGAGGTGAAGAATGCCAGCGCTCTCTTCGAGGACCGCACCTTCGACGAGCCTGTGACGCTCGAGGTGACCGAAGCGGACCTGGAGCTGACGGACGTCTCCACCGAGCAGGGCAGCGTGTGGGGAATCGCGGCATCCGCGGCCGTGGGTGAGGGATCCCGGGCTGGCGCGACCGGAACCCTGGTGGCCATGCCTCTGACCCTCGACGCAGAAGTCGACCTCGAGGGTTTGCGACTGGACCAGTTCCAGGCCTATGTGGCGAGGTACGCACCCCTCGACCTACAAGCCGGGATCTTGAGTACCTCGGGAAGCGCCCGTCTTGCGCCCAAGGATGAAGCAGGCAAGATCACTTTCAACGGCGAGCTGGGTGTACAGAGCCTGAACCTCTATGAAACGGTGACAGAGGGTCCACTCCTTGGCTGGGGTGACCTGAACGTGAGCGGAATCCAGGCCATCCTGTCCCCCACCTCTCTGGACGTCGAAGAGGTCGACATCTCCAACGCGGGTCTCGAGATCGCCGTAGCTGAAGACGGAACCATCAACCTGCTCGAGTTCTTCAAGGCACTGGGCGAAGCCAGAGAGTCGGAAGCAGGAGCTGCAGCGGAAGGCGAGGCTGCCGGGGATACCGGGATGCCACCGATCCATGTCGCCCGCCTCCAGCTCCACGACTGCTATGGACGCTACACCGACGCCACCACAGTGGAGCCGTTCGAGAGGAAGATCGAGTCGGTCAATGGCACGATCTCCAACATCGCCACCGAGTCCGCTGCGGGAGCAGACCTCGCGATCGACGCCGCCGTGGATAGCGGCGGTATGGCTCGCGTCGAAGGCGAGCTCGATCTGTTCGACTATCAGCGACTGACCGATGTCGCTGTGGACGTTCACGACGTCCCTCTGCAGCCGATGTCTCCCCTCTCGGTCAAGATGATCGGCTTCCCCATCGATTCGGGCAGCTCGAGCTTCGATCTGGATTATCAGATCCACGACAGTCAGCTCGTTTCGACGAACCATGTCGAGATCGCCGACCTGCAATTGGGCGAGAAGGTCGAAGGACAAGGCGACATCAACCTTCCGGTCAAGCTGGGAGTCTCGCTGCTGAAGGACTCCAACGGCGTCATCACACTCGATGTCCCGATCGAAGGGGATCTCGACAACCCGGATTTCGTGATGACCTCGGCCGTGGCAGCTGCCGCCAAGGACCTGGTGGGTGAGGTCGCCAAGGCACCCTTCCGCGTGCTCGGCCGGCTGGGAGGTGGATCCGACGACGAGGACCTGGAGTACGTGGGGTTCGAGGCAGGGACATTGGTCCTTGACCCACGAGCTAGTTCCAACCTCTCTACACTCGCCAAGGCTCTCGCACAGCGCCAGGGTCTCGGTATCGAGATCCGGGGCACCGTCGATTCGGTGGCCGACGACGAGG
>JARFQS010000197.1 GCA_029287645.1 Thermoanaerobaculia bacterium
CGAGGCTCCCGTCCGTGAGCGGATTGCTCTCGTAGCCCGCCTTCTTCAGATTACGCTCATCGAACTCGTCGGTATTGGCAATGATGATGCCGTTGGGTCGAAGATCCGGCAGCGACTTCTTGAGGGCCGCCGGATTCATCGCCACCAGTGCATCCGGGGCATCACCCGGGGTGTGGATGTCGTAGTCGGCGATGCGCACCTGGAAAGCCGAAACACCGGCGATCGATCCTGCAGGCGCCCTGATCTCGGCCGGAAAGTCTGGGAATGTCGCCAGATCATTGCCCACGAGGGCGGAAGTGCTGGTGAACTGGTTGCCGGTGAGCTGCATCCCATCACCGGAGTCGCCAGCGAAGCGAACTACCACCTCGCCCATCTTCTCGCGCTCTACCTGGCGCTCTGACACCGTCTTCTCGTCAGTGGTTCGAGTAGTCATCGATCCTTCACCAAAGTTCTGCGGATAAGGGGAGAGCCTGGAGCTCGCCAGGCTCGCGATTCAATATCAACGGGATCCATTCGACTCCGGAGGTAGGGCTGGAACAGCACATCGATATCTCCCCTCCGGCGTGGCAGAGTTTAGCAGAAAGCGCGGCTTCCGGCTCGCGACGCCAATTCGAGCTATGATGCTCTCGGCGCTACGAACATTCTGGTTCCGCGGTTGAGCCGCAGGCTCCGCACCCACGGATTCCGAGCCTCCCGGCGAACCTTTCTCCTCCGATTCACGTAGTGCGAGATGTTCGAGGAATCGCCCCCGTACTTGGCACCCCCTGAAATGTCCAGAACCTCAGGCATTCTCCGCTTCTCTCTGCTGTCACTGGTGGCTCTGACCATCGCCCTGCTGGCAGTCGTCGCCTTCGCGACGGAGTCCTCCTGGTGGTCTCTCCTGGCCAAGGGTCTGCTGCTCGGTTTCGCCGTCCTGGGCATCCTCTGGCTGTTTTGGAAGGCTTTGCAGAGGTTCCTGTGGAGTGTCGGCCGGAGATTGGCCTTCTCCTACTTCCTGATCGGTATTTTCCCCATTCCGCTCCTCGCCCTGCTGCTGATTCTCAATAGCTTCCTGCTGAGTGGCTACTTTCTCGGGCACCTGTATCGAGATTCCGCCGTCTCGCTGCAAGTCGAGCTGCAACACGCGGCCGAGACCGCACTCGTCGAGTTCTCGAGCCGCCACGATTCCCAATTCGGCCACGATGAAGAGATCGAGTTCGCCTACTACAGCAAGGGTCGCCGTGTGGCCGGCTCGAAGCTGCTGCCCTCCAGCTGGCCCGCTTGGCTCGACGATCGCGAGATGCAACTAGAGGAGTCGAAAGGCAGCGAGGCCATACAGCCCTTCGTTGCGCTGGCGGACGAGAGTCCAACTCTCGTGGGTAGTGCTTCGAGCGGCAGGAGAGCGGTCATCGCGGCCTTCGCCGGACCGATCGCCGAAGAGATCGGGCTCCGCAGCGGGCTCGATGTGACCCTCATGCGCGCTGACGACCCCGACAAGGAGGGGACGATCCAGGTGAGCCTCGGAAGCCGGGAGTTCGCCCTGGTCCCCTTCAAGGGAGGTCGGGCCGAGAGTCCGACGGCAACCGGGCCTGACGATGGCGAGAAGATTCCATGGTGGCAACGTCCGGTCCTGCTGTGGGGTGAGTTGGCGGGACCGCTTCGCAGCCTCGAAGACGGAGCTATCCTCACCGACTACGTGGTCGCCACTCTCCGCAGCAAGCCTTCGACCGTCTTCGGACACCTGTTCTCCGGCTCAGCCGAAGTCAACACCGCCGTCTGGGCGAGCCTCATCTCCGTTACCGGGCTCCTGGCTACCATCTATGGACTGGCGTTCTTGATGGCCTTCTTTCTGATCTTCGCACTCAGCAGGGCGGTGAACCGATTGAGTCAGGCCACCAACTCGGTGCGGGCCGGCGACTTCTCGGCTCGCATTCCCGTGAAGCGGCGGGACCAGATCGGCGAGCTGCAGCGGTCTTTCAACGAGATGACCATGAATCTCGAGGATTCCGTGGCCGCAGTCGCTCAGAAGGAGGTTCTGGAAAAGGAGCTGCAGATCGCACGCGACCTGCAGCAGAGCCTCATACCCGCGAATATACCGAGCTCCGAAGCCGCCGAGTTCTCTACCCTCTTCGAGCCCAGCGCGGCCATCGGAGGGGATTACTTCGACATTCTCCGACTCGACGAGCAACGACTGGTTGTCGTGATCGCCGACGTCTCGGGCCACGGCTTGCCCACCGGCCTACGGATGGCCATGCTCAAAGCCGCCCTCGTGATCCTGGTCGAGGAGGGCTTGCCGGCCGACGAGATTCTCAGACGGTTGAGCTCGATGATCAGCTCACAAGACGAGCGCCATTTCTTCGTGACCGCTTCGATCGCCTTCATCGATCTGTCGCAGGGCGAAATGGAGCTGACGAACGCCGGGCATCCTCCCACCTATCTCGTTCGCGAAGGCGAGGTGCGTGAGATTCTGCTGACCGGCAATCCACTCGGAGCCCTCGGCGAGTTGTTCGGACAGACCCAGATCCGACTCCAGGCGGACGATGTTGTCGTATGGCTGTCGGACGGCCTTATCGAGGCTCTCGACCCCAGTGGCGAGCCTTTCGGCTACGAGCGAATCCGCCAAGCCCTGAATGGCCCGGCGGGCGGAGCCTCCGAGGTGCGCGAGAGACTCCTGGCGGCAGTCGAAGCTCACACCCACGGCCGACCAGCCTCCGACGACAAGACCCTCGTCGCGATGCACTACCGCCCCTCGGGACGAGCGGTGGCAAACTCCAGTACTCGTTGAATGTAGTTGTCGGTTTCGCGAAAGGGTGGCACGCCCTCGTGTCGCACGACCATGGCCTCTCCCGCATTGTAGCCAGCCAGGGCCAGGACGAGATCACCCTCGAACTTCTCCCCGAGCCATCTGAAGTACCGCACTCCTGCTTCCAGGTTCGCGTCCGGCTGGAACGCCTGGCTGTGATCGAGACCGAACCGCGTCGCTGTAGCCGGCATCAGTTGCAGGAGACCCATCGCGCCTTTGGGAGAGATGGCCCGAGGATCGAAGCTCGATTCCGCACGTACCATGGCCGCCACCAGGATCGGATTGACTTCATGTCGCCTGGAGGTCTCGTAGATCAGCTCACCGAACGGAGTCTCCGGTACGGCCTGTGAATCCTCGAACCACAACTTCAGATCGCCGACTGCATAGCGTTGATCGGCCGCTGGCCGGTCGACGATCTCGTCCTCGAGAATGCGTGCCACACGTCCCATCGGCAGCGTCAGTCGCCCTCCTTCCTCCAGGCCCAGCAGAATCTGCTCCCCGCGACGCTCGAACGATTCGACCTTGAGTACCTGTCCGTCGACCATCACCACCAGCTCGGCGCCCGAGGGTACAGGGAGGAGCAGCGAGAGAAGCACCGCAAGACCCGCACAGCGCCATGGCAGCTCGATCCGATTCAACGAGAATCACTCCTCGGGTGGTATTGGTCGTAGAGACTGCGAAGTCTCTGGGCGTGAATGTGGGTGTAGATCTGGGTCGTGGATATGTCGGAATGGCCCAACATCATCTGCACGGCGCGCAGGTCGGCCCCGTGCTCCAGGAGATGGGTCGCAAAGCTGTGGCGCAAGACGTGCGGAGAGACGTCTGCGATGCCGACTCGAAGACCATAGCCCTTGATGATCTTCCAGAACCCCTGCCGGCTCAGGGGTGCCCCCCTCTGGTTCACGAACACGACCTCGTGTCGACCGGCCACGAGCTGCGGGCGAGACTCTTCGAGGTATCGGGTCAAGCAGGCCTCTGCTTGCTCGCCCACAGGAACCACGCGCTCTTTGTCACCCTTGCCGAGCACGACGATGAACCCGAAATCCAGC
>JARFQS010000213.1 GCA_029287645.1 Thermoanaerobaculia bacterium
CCGTTATCCTGGGTGCTGTCGCCATCGGAGCGCCGCTTCTGGCACCCCAGGCTCCCTATGATCAGATCGATCCGGTGGCAGGCCGATTCCTCCCACCGCTCAGCAGCCGTGTCGTACTCCAGCTGCGGGAAGGCGGTTGGCTCCTCGCGGACAGCGCCGAAATCACCGAGAGCGGCGTGGAAGTCGAGCTACTGGGACGCAGCGAGACACTGCCCATGGCCGAGTTCTCGGACGATACGGACGGTAGCCCTCTGAAGCGAAGGTTCTTTCTTCTGGGCACCGACAAATACGGCCGGGACCTCTGGTCGAGAATCCTCTATGGGGCCAGGGTCTCGCTCCTCATCGGCCTGCTCGCTGCCGGACTGTCGCTGACCCTCGGCATCGCGGTCGGAGGGGTGGCGGCACTCGCCGGCGGCTGGATCGACGGCCTTCTGATGCGCCTCGTGGATGGCCTGTTGATGTTCCCCCGGCTGTTCCTGGTGCTCGCCCTCGCAGCGATGTTCGAGATCGACCTGCTGGCGGTCATACTGGTGCTCGGCGGCACCAGCTGGATGGCAGCCAGCCGGCTGGTTCGGGCCGAGATCCTGAGTCTGCGGGAGCGTGATTTCATAGTGGCTGCCAGGGGTATGGGCATGCATCCGTTCCGCATCTTCTGGCGTCACCTGCTACCCAACGCCCTGCCGCCCGTGCTCATCGATACCACGCTGCGTGTCGGAGACCTCATTCTCATCGAAGCGGCGCTTTCATTTCTCGGGTTCGGCGTCCAGCCGCCGATTCCAAGCTGGGGGAACATGGTGGCGGACGGTGCTTCGACGTTGACCACTGCCTGGTGGGTGGCCGCCTTCCCCGGCATCGCTATCTGCCTGGCGGTCGTCGCTTTCAACCTGCTCGGGGACGGGCTCCGAGACAGCCTGGATCCGCGCACCGAGGAGGGTTTGTCATGCTGACCTCGGAATTCGACTACGACCTACCCACCGAGCTCATCGCTCAGGAGGCGGCACCGCGAGGCGAGAGTCGACTTCTCTACCTCGGCTCGGACGGCATCCGTCAGCATCTCCACATCTCCGATCTACCCAGGCTACTGGCGGCCGGGGACCTGCTCGTGGTGAACAACACCAAGGTGATGCCGGCCCGCCTCCACGCCTGGCGGGAAGCCACCGGTGGCCAGGTCGAGCTGCTGCTCGTGGAGCGCCTGTCGGAGACCGAATGGACAGCGCTGCTGAAGCCCGGGCGTCGCGTGCGTCGCGGGACCCGACTACTTCTCGCCGACGGCCTGGGATTGGCGGTCCGCGAGAAGTTCGACGACGGACGGTATCGCATCCAATTCTCAGAGCCGATCGAGCCGCACCTGGAGAGTCTGGGACATGTTCCGTTGCCTCCCTACATCAAGCGTGACGACCAGCCGGAGGACCGGGCCCGCTACCAAACCGTATTCGCCCGGTTCCTGGGCGCCATTGCGGCACCCACGGCCGGACTCCATTTCAATGCCGAGCTTCTGGAGAGCCTCCATGAAGCGGGTGTCGGACTGGCCGAGCTGACACTTCACGTCGGGATCGGCACCTTCAAACCGGTCACCGCCGATCTCGTTCACGAGCACCGCATGGAAGCCGAGAGCTATCGAATCCCGGCCGAAACAGCCGAAGCCATCTCGAGAGTCCGGCGAGAAGGTGGGAGGATCGTCGCGGTCGGCACCACGACTGTCCGCACCCTCGAGTCGGTGGCTCGAGAGCACGGAGGCGCCATCGTGGAAAGCGAAGGCAACAGCGACCTGTTCATCACGCCGGGCTTTCCATTCCAGGTGGTGGATCTCCTGCTGACCAACTTCCACCTTCCCCGGTCCACCCTTCTGATGCTGGTCGCCGCCTTCGCCGGCAAGGACCGCATTCTCGAGGCCTACGCCGAGGCCATCGAACGGCGCTACAGGTTCTTTTCCTACGGCGACGCGATGCTGATGGAGAGGCCGGAGTAGGCTTCCCGATCCCCGGGCTTCCCAGACGCCGGGGTCACTGGTCTCCGGGCCGAGGAGCCCCGAAACTCCCCTTCAGGGTGACCGGGACCAAGAAGAAGATCGCGAAGACCCCGCTGGCGTAGAGCGGCGCCAAGGGAGCCATCGCCTGGGTCGTGAGAGGCGCCAACGCCCTGATCAGATAGAGGAGGCCTGGGGTACCCAGGAGATAGACGAGCATCAGGCGACTCTTGAGAGGTTTGGGCACCCTTCCGGACCGATGCAGGTAGACGTTGCCGCTCAGCCAGCCGAGGAAGGCGGCCAAGCCGTAGTACTGGTAGAGCCCCAGGTCGAGCAGGCCGGCGATCGGCAGCAGGCCGACGAACGAGGCCAGCGCGGCAAGCCAACAGACGAAGAAGAAGCCGAGTAGGGCGAGCTCCAAACCGCGCTACTCGCCGTCTTCCAGGAACTGCTTGTACGCCGCCGCGTCCATCAGATCCTCGAGGTCGCCCTGCGAGGTGAAGCGGACCTTGACCAGCCAACCCTCGCCGTGCGGGTCCTGGTTGATGAGCTCAGGAGTCTCGTCCAGAG
>JARFQS010000253.1 GCA_029287645.1 Thermoanaerobaculia bacterium
CTCCCCACCCGTCTTGATTCAAGAGACCTACCCGTCCACGGAGGATATTGGCGGTCGGAAGATCCAAGGGTAGTGTCAGCAGCATCTCTTCGGCTTCCGAGGCGCGGCCCAGAGCCACGGCGCAGGAAGTCGCGGCGAGCAGAGCGCCGGTATCGTCGGGATTGAGACGACTCCCGGGGCGCAGCAAGAGATAGGCATCCATCAGGCTCCCCTGCCGCAGGCGAACGAATCCCAGCTCACGGGCGGCCGGTGTGACCGGTGAAATCGCCAGCGATCTCTCCAGGTAGCCGACAGCTTGTTCGAGATTGCCGACCGCTGCGGCGGCGCGTCCAGCGTTGTAGAGAACCGCCGGCTCTGCGTCGGGGGAGTCGGCCAGCGGGGCCAGAGTCGAGGCGGCCTCATCGGCTCGACTTGCTTCGAGATAGAGGGCGCCGAGAGTCTGCGTGATGCGGGGATCCTCCGTGCCGGCGGCTCGCGCCGCTTCCAGGGTCTGGATCGCGGAGTCGAGCTCGCCAGACTCCAGTTGATTCAGGACCCGATTGAGCGTCTCGTCGGCGGTCGCTGGGGCCTCTTGGCCCATGGCCGAAAAGGGTGCAACGGTGAGAAGTAGCAGCAGGAGGCTGATTGAGTGTTTCATGGTCGTCTCGATTCTCGGCTGGAAGGGTCACCCGTCGGCGCTGGGCGTTACGGGTTAGAATTACGGTCGGAGCGGAACTCTGGACTGGACTGCTCTCGTAGGTGAGCGGTCGAGGAGTTTCTTTGCCGTTCCACACAGAGTATATACAAGTACTCGCTACCCACAGGACGCCGAAGATGACCAGGAACCCTCTTGTCAGATCGATTCTCGAGGCCAGCTCGAAGGAGTCCCTCACCGCCGGCCGTCTCACCCTGTCCATCCTGGTGTTTGCGTTGTCGGTCGCTGGGTTGGCGCTGCCGGCTGCCCCTGTGCGGGCAGTGGAACCCGTAGCTCAGGAAGGTGCCGAGCCGACGGGCAAGGCCTCGATGGAGGCCGAGCTCGAGCTCCGCCGAAAGATGATGGCTCACCCCGAGCAGGCGGAGGTCTATGTCGAGCTGGCGGACCTGCAAGTGAGCCGCGGCGCCACCGACGAGGCCGTGTCGACGCTGGTGGGTGCAGTCAATCGATTCACGGGATCGGGAGAGCCCAAGAAAGCGGTACTGTTGATGACCAAAGCCGCGGATTTGAAGCCGGACGATCCGGAGCTCCAGTTTTTCCTCGGAAAGGCGCATACCCAGAATCGAGACTTCGAGGCGGCGGAGCCTCCCCTGCGCCGCGCCCTCGAGCTGGGTTCGGACGACCCCTCGGTGTTGGTCTTCCTCGGCGCGGTTCTTTGGGAGAGCGGTCGAATGGCAGAGGCCGAACCGGTGTACCGGCAAGCGATCGAGGCGACGGGCAGGGCCTATATGCCCCTGTCGCAGCTGGGTCGCCTGCTCCTGTGGCAGGGCCAGTACGAGGAAGCCACGACCCTCCTACGCGAGGCGACGCAGCGCAATCCACGGGACGTCGGCACCTTGTTCGACCTTGGCGAAGCGCTACGGGGCTCGAACCAGATCGACGAAGCGATCGGTGCCTACCGGAGGGTCCTGGCTGTAGCCCCCAACTTCAAGAGAGCTCGCTATGGCCTGGCCATGATGCTGGCCCGCCAGGGGGACAGGGAGGGCAGCCAGGCGGAATTCGAGATCTACAACCGACTCATCCTCGAAGCCGAGGAGAGCAACCGGCTCGCCGAGATCGAGACAGGGGAAGTGGATCGAGCCGGTTTGATGATCCGGGAGGGGCAGGTGGAGGAGGCGATCTCTCACCTCGAAGGCCTCGAGGAGACCGTCGAGGTGCTCTTGGCGCGAGCCCAGGCCTACAGGGCCGCCGGCAGCCTGGACGCGGCTCTCGAAAGTCTGCAGCGCGCGGTGACTCTCGACCCGAGCCGACAGGACGTGCGGCAGATGCTGGCCGGCATTCGCATGGAAAAGGCCCAGGCTCAATGAGACAGCCGCAATCGAGGAAGAGCCTCCCCTGGTTGGGGATGATGGCGACCGCTCTCGCGTTCGGCTCAGCCGCGGCCTCCATGGCACAGGCGGACGCCTGCCGTGGTGCCGCGTTCAGCGAGGCTGCGGAGGAGGTCGGTATCGAGTTCATCCACGCCAGGGGTGAAACGGGCAATTTCTACAATCCGGAGACGATGGGCTCTGGTGTCGCTTTCTTCGACTACGACGGCGACGGCTGGCAGGATTGCTACCTGGTGCAGTCCGGTCCTTTTCCGCCGCCCGAGGAACCCAGCGAGGCCGCGACCAACAAGATGTTTCGCAACCTGGGAAACGGACGATTCGAAGATGTGACGGCTCGCACCGGCTCTGGGGAACAGAGCTATGGCCAGGGAGTGCTGGGTGCGGACTTCGACGGCGACCACATGCCAGACATCTTCCTCGCCAATTGGGGGGTCTGTCTCTTATACACATCTGACGCTGCCGACGAATCGAGTCGCGGGTTGAT
>JARFQS010000310.1 GCA_029287645.1 Thermoanaerobaculia bacterium
ATCTCGATCAGCAGCAGGACCACGGCGAGCAGTCCGAGGACTCTCGGCCACTGATCGTAGGAAGGCATCGGCTGCGCCTTCGCTTCCTCGATGGCATCGCGAATGTTCTTGCGGCTGTCGAGCTCCGCATGAAAGACGCCGTAGCTCGTCAGCAGCGAGAAGATCTCGGTCAGGTTCAGGCGGCGGGAGAACCAATCCAGGACGCCGGACGCTTCTTCTTTCACGGTCTCGTCGTTCACGGTCTCTTCTGTCATGGGCCGGGCTCCCCTCTAGGAGACGTGAAGGTGGATCTCGCCGAGGCGGGTTTCGATGCGGTAGCGACGCAGGGCCTGGGGCGGTGGGCCTTTCAGCACATTGCCATTGAGGTCAAAAGCCCCCTCGTGGCAGGGACAGTCCAGCGTCCGCTGCTTGCCATCCCAGTCCAGCACGCAGTGCATGTGGGTGCAGACGCCGGCCAGGGCTACGAGGTTCTGCTCATCCGGCCGGATCACCCAGATCGGCTCGCGACCCCGCTGCACCAGCCTGGCCTGGCCGACCAGCAGATCCTCCAGCGGACCGACCTTGATCACCCGCTCGGCGATGCTGCTCTTGGAATGCGGGGGCTTCAGGAAGGACGTGATGACCCAGAGAAACCCCACGCCCCACAGCGAGAGGAACCCTCCGGTCAGCCACTGCAGGAACTTGCGTCTCCCCGGGGAAAGCTCCGGTAAGTCGTTGCGGGTCGCTTCTTCAGCCATGGGTCACTCCTCTTCCCCGATCGATCGGGTGACCTGAGAAGCCTACAGCACAGCGACCCTCGCAGCGCTGTCCTTTGGGTCGGGATTTCGAGCTATCCCAAAAGGTAGGGCGGCCCCTGCGGCCGCCCGCGGGAGGGGACAAGCCCCTCCCCTACATTCCCTGTATCAGGATTCAAGACCCCAAGACCCAGGACCGATTCGTCCGGAAAGGGCGCCGGCCGCTTCAATCCCCTACGCCCTTACGCCCCTACGCCTTCAGGCGGGGTGGGCGGGAGCGTGCGGGTGGTCCTCGTCTTCCGGTAGCTCTGGCTGGTTCCGCTCCAGGTTCCGCACCGGCGGCGACTCACCCGTGAGCCACGCCTTGTCCATCGGGTAGACCAGCGGATCGAAGATCACGTGGTAGAAGTGCCACACCGCGATCGACAGGGTCGCCAGAATCGCCTCGTAAAAGTGCACCGTCGTCGCCACGTCCAGCGCCCAGCTCGGCAGAAACCGCAGCGAGAGGTTCTCGGCCCACAGCAGGACTCCTGTGACG
Source organism: Thermoanaerobaculia bacterium (assembly GCA_029287645.1). Classification (GTDB taxonomy): domain Bacteria; phylum Acidobacteriota; class Thermoanaerobaculia; order Multivoradales; family JAHEKO01; genus JAUVRX01. The sequence goes on from JARFQS010000310.1 coordinate 1,273, forward strand.
GCCATCACGAATGTGCCCCACAGCACGCCACCGTACTCCATCTTCTCCGGGTAGCTGAACCACTCCGCCTTGGGCGGATGCTCGACCTTTCCGAAGAAATACTGGAACCGCCCCTTGAGATCGCGCAGATCGCTCAAGCCCGGGATCATCCCCTTCATCAACTGCCTGGCCCGGCGATCGACCGCCAGGTGAACGACGTGCACGACCGATCCGAGGATCATCACCACGGCTGCGATGCGGTGGATCAGGCCCCGAAGCTCGCACAGGCCCTCGAGAAAGGGAAAAGGACAAGCCCACCAGGCCTCTGGGTACTTGAGTGCGAACCCGGTGTGGACGAGGACGATGAAGCTCGTCAGCAGCATGGCGTGCGTGATGCGACCGGCCACCGACATGCGCTCCTCGGCGTCCTCCAGCTGCTCCGAAGGAATGGGCAGGGGGTGCCGGAGCTTCCGATAGAAGTCCAGGGCATTGTGAAGCAGCATGCCGCCGATCGTGAAGAAGATCAGCCACAGGTAGATGATGAGAATCCAATAGACCGCCGTGTGCTCCGGTTCTTCCGGCAGCACGTGCACGGCACCGATCGCGAATCGCTCGCCGGCACCCGGATGACATTGACCGCAGGTCTCGCCCAGATTCGCCTGATTCGTGTGGGACTTCGGGTCTTCCGACGGCAGGATGTCGTGAACACCGTGGCAAGACGCGCAGTTGGCCACCACGACGCTTCCATACCGGGACGCCAGACCGTGATAGCTATCCTCGTACGCGGGGACCTTGTCCTCGTCCATGCCGAACTTCTCGGACAGCGCGAGGTCGCCATGGCACTTGCCGCAGGTCACCTTGGGGATGTTCGACGGCGCCACCGTCGAGTCGTCGTGTTGCGGCTCTAGAATGCGATGTTCACCGTGGCAGTCGGTGCAACTCGGCGCGTCGTGAAGACCGTGGGCCAGAGCCCTGCCGTGGACACTCTCGTTGAAGACGGCGGTCACCGAGCCATGGCACTTGCCGCACGTCTCGGGAACGTTGTCAGTGTGGACCTTCGAGTCCTCCCTGGCAGCCGGCTGGATGTCATGCGTTCCGTGGCACTCACAGCAGGTGGCAGCCTTGACACCCCGCTGGATGGCCCGTGAATGAACGCTCTCGCTATACGCCTCGATCGGCAGCACGAGGTGAATACCGAGATCGGCGGCCAGATCTGGATCGGAGTGGCACACGGCACAGGTATCGGAGATGCAGACGGGGTTGGTCGGTGATTCGGGATCTTCCTGAGGCAGAAGCTCGTGAATCGCTCCGTGGCAGACACTGCAGCCGTTGTCCGGGAAACGGCCGACTGCGGCCATCCGGCCATGGACGGAAAGATTGTGAGCCCCCACCACGTCTTCATGGCAGCCGGTGCAATCGGCCTCGGTGCCTACGTCTGGATGGTCTTCGGAGTCCGCGCCGACGTGGCAGTCGAGGCACTCCGCAAAGCCATGCACGGATTCGGCGAAGGCTTCGACGTCCGTCTCATGACAGTCGAGACACAGAGGCTCGTCGGCACTCGCCGCCGGAGTCGGTGAAACAAGAAACGCCACGACCAGACATCCGGCCGCGATCATCGAGAGTCGAAGAACCTTGGATCCCACGACACACCCCCTACCATGAGAAAAGAAACGTCGGAGTCCCCTTGCCTTGTCGAGCTGACACCGGGCTCCGGACCCCGGCTGTCGACCCTGTTTATACCCACCTTCGCTCCAATCTCCCATATCAATTGGGGCGGACTGCCCGCCTATCCCAACAGGTGGGTCCTCCCAACCCCCGCCAAACAAAACGCGGAGCGAGCCAGGCGGCCCGCTCCGCAGGATCGAACGAGAGGATGTGATGCTAGGCGGCGTCCTGCCCAGCCGCCCGGCTCTCGAGAACCTCTTTGACCATGTAGTAGACCGTGAAGAGGCCCGCCACCAGCAGCGCGGCGAACAGG
>JARFQS010000330.1 GCA_029287645.1 Thermoanaerobaculia bacterium
CAACTGCGCTACCGATTCCAAGACCCGAAGCTCCTCGAAGAGGCCCTCACCCACACCTCCTGGGCCAATGAGCAGGGGGTGGAGAACGACTACGAGAGACTGGAATTTCTCGGCGATGCCATATTGGGGGCCGTCACGGCAAGCTGGCTCTTCGACAGCCGTCCGGATCTGGACGAAGGGGAACTCTCGAAGCTGAAGAGTTATGTGGTGAGTGAGTCGGCCCTTGCGGATCATGCCGAGCACCTGGGCCTCGGGGGCTATCTTCGACTCGGTGTCGGTGAGAGTCGCTCCGGGGGACGGGAGAAGCCATCCCTGCTGGCCGACGCCATGGAAGCCGTCATCGGAGCTGTCTATCAGGATGGGGGCCTCGATGCGGCGCGGGGCGTGGCTCTGGAGCTGCTGGAGTCGGCACTCGGCGAGAGTGTCGAGATACCCGAAGCGCGAGACTCGAAGACGGCTCTTCAGGAGGCGGTCCAGGCGAGCGGAGGGAGCCTGCCGGAGTACCGCCATGTGGCCGAAGAGGGACCCGATCACCAGAAGCGCTTCCATGTCGAATGCTGGGTCGACGGACGTTTCGTGGGCGGCGGAGATGGGAGTACGAAGAAGCGTGCCGAGCAGCGAGCTGCCGGAGCAGCTCTGGAGACGCTGGAAGGTAAGTCACAGGAGAGCAACGGGGCTCTCTGATGAAGGGCTTCCACTGTCGAAGGTGGGCCAAGATAGGACAGCGAAATGCAGAGGATCAAAGATCTACCCAAGCGAGTCGGTGAAGAAGTCGTTCTGCGCGGCTGGGTGATGAACGCTCGCTCGAGCGGCAAGATAGCCTTTCTACAGGTCAGAGACGGTAGCGGGGTCGTGCAGGCCGTCGCCAGCCGGGCAGAGCTCTCGGAGCTCGCCTGGCAGAACGTGCAGCAGGTCTCCCAGGAGACCTCCATCCGTCTTACGGGCACTGTGAGTGAGGATCCACGCTCGCCCAGCGGCGTCGAGATCCACCTGAGCGATCTCGAAGTCCTGCACTTGTCCGAGGAATTCCCCATCAGCAAGAAGGAGCATGGCACCGGCTTCCTGATGGACCATCGACATCTTTGGCTCCGCTCCAGCCGTCAGAGAGCTGCCATCAAGATCCGGAGTGAAGTGGCCCAGGCGATCCGGGATTTCCATTACGAGCGCGACTTCGTGCTCATCGACTCACCCATCCTGACGCCGGCCGCCTGCGAGGGTACGTCCACTCTGTTCGAGACCGACTACTTCGGCGAGCAGGCCTTCCTGAGTCAGTCGGGCCAGCTCTACCTCGAGCCAGCGGCCGCCGTCTTCGGGAAGGTGTATTGCTTCGGACCGACGTTCAGGGCGGAGAAGTCGAAGACGAGGCGCCACCTGATGGAGTTCTGGATGGTGGAGCCAGAGGTGGCTTTTCTGGAGTTCGAGGGTCTGTGTGATCTGGCGGAGGAATTCATCAGCTATCTCGTGGCGCGAGTGCTCGACCGTGGAGCGGAGGAGCTCGAGGTGCTGGAGCGAGACACCTCGAAGCTCGAAGCGGCAACCAGTCCCTACCCCAGAATCACCTACACGCAAGCAGTGGAGACGCTCAAGAAGGCGGGTGTTTCGATCGAATGGGGCGAGGACTTCGGAGGTGATGACGAGACGATCCTGGCCGAGCAATTCGACAGGCCCGTCCTGGTGACCCATTATCCGACCGCGCTCAAGGCCTTCTACATGGAGCCGGACCCGGAGAATCCAGAGTTGGCTCTGGCCCTCGATGTGCTGGCGCCCGAAGGGTACGGGGAGATCATCGGGGGAAGTCAGAGAATCCATGATCACGATCTGCTCAAGAAGCGTCTCGAGGAGCACGACCTGCCCCTGGAGGCGTTCCAGTGGTATCTGGACGTGCGCCGGTATGGGACCTTTCCCCACAGCGGCTTCGGAATGGGCATCGAGAGGTTCGTGGCGTGGGTGTGTGGCCTGAAGCACCTGCGGGAGACCATCCCGTATCCAAGGATGCTCAACAAGATCTATCCCTGATCCCGCTGCGAGTTGCCGGCTTCCTCACGATCGCTAACCTACGCCGCTCTGGCGGTGCTGATCCTGATCTGGGGGACCACCTGGGCGGTCATCCGGATCGGCCTGCGTGGCCTGCCCCCCTTCACCGGTGTCGCGCTGCGATTCGGGATCGCCGCGGTCGTTCTGCTTGCGGCGGCTCGCCTCGTGGGCGTCAGGCCGAGCTGGGATCGCCGAGCTCGGATGCTGGGCGCGGTCAATGCCGTATTGTCGTTCTCACTGTCGTATGGCGTTGTCTACTGGGCAGAGCAGTGGGTTCCGTCTGGGCTCGCGTCCGTCCTGTTCTCGACGTTTCCATTGATGGTGGCGGGGTTGGCCCACTTCGCCTTGCCAGGCGAACGAATCCGGGCCGCTTCGGCGACGGGGATCCTCGTCGGGTTCGCGGGTGTGTTGGTGATCTTTTCGGAGGATCTGGCAGCTCTGGGGGGACAGGAGACGGTCAGGGCCGCCTTCGTGTTCCTGCTGTCCCCATTCGCCGCTGCAGTGGCGAACGTGGTGGTCAAGCGCTGGGGGCACGGCGTTCATCCGCTGTCCCTGACCGCCCCGCCCATGGCAGCCACCGGTGTGATCATGGGAGTCTTGGCAGTCATCTTCGAAAGGAACCGTGAGCTGTCCTTCGATCCGGCGTCGGTAGGTGCGTTGCTCTACCTGGCGATCGCCGGCACCGCGATCACCTTTTTCCTGTACTTCTGGCTCTTGGATCGCCTCCCGGCGACCAGGTTGTCCCTCATTACCTACGGCATTCCGGTGGTGGC
>JARFQS010000346.1 GCA_029287645.1 Thermoanaerobaculia bacterium
AGATGTGTATAAGAGACAGGTAGAGGATGCCGCTGTAGAAATCGACATTCGGATAGAGCTTTCGCTCGACGAAATACTCGTCCTTCAGAGCGATCTCCTCGAGATTGCGCGCGATGTCCAGGAGTGGATCGTCGACGCCCAGCTCGTCCAGCATCTGATCCGCCGACTTCTTGAGCAGCCTGGCCCTGGGGTCGTAGTTCTTGTAGACGCGATGCCCAAAGCCCATGAGGCGGAAGCCCGAGTCCTTGTCCTTGGCCATGTCCATGTACTTCTGGTAATTGCCACCATCCTTGCGGATCAGATCGAGCATCTCGATCACCTTCTGATTCGCTCCTCCGTGGAGCGGACCCGAAAGGGCACTGATTCCGGCCGAGATCGAAGCGAACAGGTTGGCCTCGCTGCTGCCCACCATTCTCACGGTGGAGGTGCTGCAGTTCTGCTCGTGGTCCGCGTGCAGGATCAAGAGTAGATTCAGCGCGGAGTCCACGACTGTGGGAACTTCGTAGGGCTCGGTCGGGACCGAGAACATCATGTGGAGGAAGTTCTCGGTATAGGACAGATCGTTGCGCGGGTAGACGAATGGCTGCCCAACGGACTTCTTGTAGGAGAAGGCCGCGATGGTGCTCACCTTGGCAATCAATCGAATGATGTTCCGGTTGATGTCCGCCTCGGTGGTCGTATCCCGGTAGTAGGTAGAGAGAGCGGCCACCATTGAAGACAGGATCGCCATCGGATGCGAGTTGGGCGGGAAGCCCTCGAAGAACTTCTTCATGTCTTCGTGAAGCAGGGTGTGGCGCGTCAGCGCCCCGCGGAACTCGTCGTACTCGCTGACCGAAGGAAGCCGGCCGTAGACCAGAAGGAAGCAGACCTCCGCAAAGCTGGCCGCCTCTGCGACCTGTTCGATCGGGTAGCCCCGATAGCGCAGGATCCCCTTCTCGCCGTTGATAAACGTGATCGCACTCGAACAGGACCCGGTGTTGCCGTAGCCCGGATCGTAGGTGATCCAACCGGTATTGGCTCGCAGTTTGCGCATGTCGAGACCGACCTCGTTCTCAGTGCCGACGATGGCCCCGGTTTCGTAGTCGATCTCGCCCAGGTTCAGCTTGGCCGTTTTCTCATCAGTCATACGGGTCTCCACGTTTGCTGCACAGTAGGCGCTCTGCGCATTGCGAAAGATCAGGAACTGTCAAGGCCGATTCGAGCGAGCTGCTCGAGCGACGCAGGAATCGCCGAGGGATTCTATCCTCCGACCCCGGGTCGTGCAATTGTCTCGAAGACGTCTCGTGTGGCCCTCGCAGCCGTCCTTTCAGAGGCTTTGCAGGAACTCGATCGTGGGAGGTAGTCCTTCATCCAGATCCCGGGGCTGCCAGTCGAGCTCCCGCCTCGCCAGCGAGTCGTCGAAACACCACTGGCGCTGCAAGCTCTTCAGGTGCTGCTTGCTCACAGGCTGCCGCCTACCCTGCAATCGGTACAGGACATCCATTGCCGTGAGGATCCACCAGGCCACGCCGGCGGGGACCTGGAAGCGAGGAGGAGAGGCGCCGGTCAACGCACAGACCTTGGCGACCGCCTCCTCGATCGTCGCTACTTCTCCGGTCATCAGGAACTTCTGGCCCGGCGAAGCCTTTTGCAGGAGCAGATCGATCCCATCGACCAGATCCTCCAGATAGACCCAACTCGTCTTCAATCTGGCACCGACCAGGACCGGGAGACGTCCCTTCACCGCCAACCGAATGAGGGAGTTGACACCCCGTTTGCCTCCCGGAGGACCGTAGACCAGACTGGGGTAGACCGTAATCACCGGCAACCCCTTGGCTGCCCAGCTTTGTATGGCCTGCTCTCCCGCATTCTTGGTTGCGCTGTAGTCGGTCGGAAACGGCAGTTGAGGCGCTGAGTCCTCGCGTGCCGGCGCGCCATCGGGCGGACTCCCCCCGAAGTAGGCCATCGACGAGATCGAAAGGAAGCGCCCGACTCCCGTCTCGTACGCCGTGCCCGCCACGATGTCGCTGCCGAGGACATTGGCTCTGTGCATCTCTTCCGGGTCGCTCCGCGGATCGAGCATCGCGGCGGCGTGCACGACCCAATCGCTACCGGACATTCCCTCACGCAGGCTCTCAGCGTGTGTCGTGTCCCCGACATAGCACTGCACACCGAGGGAATCGAGCTCCTGCCGATCACTCGTGGGCCGCACCAAAGCGTGCAAATCGTGCCCCTGCTCGGCCCATCGGCGGCAAAGGGCACCTCCGATGTATCCCGTAGCACCCGTAATGAATATCTTCATGTTCGGCAGTTTTCCAGGCTCGAGGAGTTCTCGATCTGACAAATTTCGGTCAGCGGGAATCCAAAAGGGCGGTTCCAACGTTATTAGGGGTGAACGGTTGCAGTTGGGAGCTGGGACCGTTCCAGAGTCGCAAGGCTCTGCATATCCTCTTCAGCTCCCTCTCCTCCCCCCGTGCCGGCTCCCTCCCCGGCACGGGGCTTTTTCCGTTTCGGGTCGTTTCACGACTCAGTTCACCGCGAGCAGCTGTCTAAGCACGTACTGCAAGATGCCGCCATGGCGGTAGTAATGGACCTCCTGGGGTGTATCCAACCGGACCCGCGCCATGAACTGCCGCGCCGCGCCTTCCGCGCCCGAGGCGGTGACGCGCACGACAAGGTCCTTCTCGAAGGTACCGGAGAGCCCGGCACCGATATCGTGAATCGTGAACCGCTCGAGTCCGGTCAGGCCCAGGGACTCGGTCGAGTCTCCATCCAAGAACTCCAGGGGCAGGATCCCCATTCCGATCAGATTGCTACGGTGGATCCGCTCGAAGCTCTCGGCGATCACCGCCCTGACGCCGAGCAACATCGGCCCCTTGGCGGCCCAGTCGCGTGACGAACCGGTGCCGTACTCCTTGCCCGCCAACACGATCAAGGGTACCCCGTCCTTCTTGTACTGCATGGCCGCATCGAAGATGGTCATCGGCACCTCATCGGGCAGGTGAAGCGTGAATCCGCCCTCCAGAGACGGGACCAGTCGATTCCTGAACCGCACATTCGCGAAGGTGCCGCGCATCATCACCTCGTGATTGCCACGGCGGGAGCCGTACGAGTTGAAATCCCGCGGCTCGACACCCCGTTCCTCCAGGTACTTCCCGGCTGGACTGTCCGCCTTGATGGCACCGGCCGGGGAGATGTGATCTGTGGTGATGGAGTCGCCGACGACGGCGAGGGCTCTGGCCGCCTCGATATCCCGAATGGCCGTTGGCTCCAGCGGCAAGTCGACGAAGTACGGAGGTAGCTTCACATAGGTCGAATCCGGGTCCCAGGCGTAGGTATCCCCTTCCGGGACAGGCATCGCGAGCCACTGCTCGTCCCCCTCGAAGACCTGCCCGTACTCCTTGACGAACATCTCCGATCGTAGAGCGCTCCCGACCGTCTCGGCGACCTCTTCCCTGGAAGGCCAGATCTCCTTGAGGTACACAGGATTACCATCGCTGCCGGTCCCGATCGGCTCGTTGTAGAGATCCACATCGATGCTGCCCGCCAGGGCATAGGCCACGACCAGGGGGGGTGAGGCCAGGTAGTTGGCCCGCACGTCCGAGCTGATCCGTCCTTCGAAGTTGCGATTGCCCGAAAGTACCGACACCGCGACCAAATTGTTGCTGCGGATTGCTTCCGATATCGATGCGGGAAGAGGGCCGCTATTGCCGATGCAAGTCGTGCAACCGTAGCCCACGAGGTTGAATCGCAGGGCATCCAGGAAAGGCGTGAGCCCTGCTTCCTCCAGGTAGTCTGTGACCACCTTGGATCCGGGCGCCAGGCTGGTCTTGACCCAGGGCTGGGTCTGTAGGCC
>JARFQS010000432.1 GCA_029287645.1 Thermoanaerobaculia bacterium
GGTCGCTGCCACCCGCCCACTGCAGGAAGTCCACTCGATCTGGGAGATCGTGCTCCACACCACTGTCTGGCAGCGGACGGTTCGCGAGCGCCTGCAGGGAAAGCCCATTGCCGAGCTTCCCGATCACGAGGACTGGCCACAGGTTACCGATACCTCGTGTGAGGCGTGGGAAGAGGCGCTTCGCAATCTGCGGGCCGAGTACGAGCTTCTCCGAGAGGAGGTCTTGCGATGGCGCGGTCGGGATCTCGATGAGGCCACCGAGGGGCAGCGATACACTGTCTACGAGATGTTGCACGGGGTCGTTCAGCACAACCTCTATCACGCCGGCCAGATCGCTCTCCTCAAGAAGTGCGCGACAGGAGCCGCCCTATGACCACCTTCTGCGAGGTCTGCGAAGGACCCTTGGACGAGGATCGGCTCCGTGCCGGCCCCCTGAAGAGGGTCTGTCTCGAATGCCTTTCGGTTGAAGAGCGGGATGCTCTGCAGCACGACCTCGAAGTGGCAGCGCAGATCCAAGCGCGCCTGCTGCCGGAACGCAACTTCTCCTTCGGGCGTTGGCAGATCCACTACCACTACGAGCCGCTGGGACCCGTAAGCGGCGATCACATCGATCTCATCCGGCCCGGACGCACCGGCCATGCCCTCCACTTTCTCTTTGGTGATGTCTCCGGCAAGGGAGTGGCGGCGTCGATCCTGATGGCCAACCTCCAGGCACTCTTTCGCAGTCTCGTCAGCCAGGACCTGCCACTGGCCCAGATCATGAGCACGGCCAACAGTCTCTTCCATGAAAGCACTGGAGCCAACTCCTTTGCCACCCTGGTGGCGGGCCGACTCAACGGAGGCGGACTTCTGGAGATCTGCAATGCCGGCCACAATCCACCTCTACTCGTTCGTGAAGGTTGCGTGTCATCCCTGTCGGCCAGCTCGCTACCGCTCGGAATCTCGGATCGACTCCAGATGGAGTCCCAGCGTCACATCCTCGAGCCCCAGGATCTCCTCTTCCTCTACACCGATGGGATCTCGGAGGCCGACAACGAGGCGGGGGAGGAATTCGGATCTGCGCGCGTCGAGGGCTCGCTCGAGGACCTTCGTGGTCTGCCCGCGCGAGCAGTCGTGAATTCGGTGCTGGACGACCTTCGCACCTTCCAAGCCGGAGCCCCCCAGAACGACGACGTCACCGCCATGGCCATCCGCTGGCGCGGCGACTCGGTGAACTGAGCCGCGAGCGGCGTAGCCCCCCGAGACACGCGGCTGTCGTCGCCTGAAGAGGTTGGCCGGCTCTTCCGCTGGTCGATCCGTCATACAATAGGCTTCAACAAGTTCCACCCAATCTGACTGACGGCGTTGGAATTGCGGATGGCGCAGGTGTCTTGCGCCTCGAGGAGTGGATGAATGATCGGTGAGACTCTGGCTCATTTCAAGATAACCGACAAGCTCGGCGAAGGGGGCATGGGAGAGGTGTACCGTGCCGAGGACACCAAGCTGGGCCGCGAGGTGGCTATCAAGGTGCTGCCCGAAACGGTGGCCAACGACCCGGAGCGCCTCGCCCGATTCGACCGTGAGGCGAAGGTACTAGCGAGTCTCAATCACCCGAATATTGCAGCCATCTACTCCTTCGAATCCGCCGAGCGGACCGACCCGACTGTAGGGGCGCCCCTTGCGGGCGCCCGGGAGGGGGCAAGCCCCTCCCCTACATCCGATGAGTCAGACGTGTCGCGGCAGGACCCAAGACCCAGGACCCAAGTCCCGGGTCCCGCCATCCACTTCCTGGTGATGGAGCTGGTGGAGGGTGAGACCCTCGCCGAGAGGATCAAGCGGGGGCGCCTCCCCCTCGATGAAGCCATGACCATCGCCCTGCAGATCGCCGAAGCCCTGGAAACGGCCCACGACCGAGGCATCGTGCACCGAGACCTCAAGCCGGCGAACATCAACTTCACCGAGAGCGGCAAGATCAAGGTCCTCGATTTCGGCCTCGCCAAGGCTCTCGAATCGGGTGCCGGCACGGATTCCGATCCCAGCCACCCCTCGCTCTCTCTGTCCCCGACCCTGACGGCCCAGATGAATACGGGGGCCGGAGTGTTGCTCGGTACGGCAGCCTACATGAGCCCCGAGCAGGCTCGCGGTGAGGCCGTCGATCGCCGCGCTGATATCTGGGCCTTGGGTGCGGTCGTCATGGAGATGTTGACCGGGCAGACCGTCTACGCGGGCAAAACTGTCTCCGACACGCTCGCCGGAATCCTGGCTCGTGAACCCGAGTGGGAGGCCCTGCCCGACGACGTGCCTCCGGTGATCCAGAACCTACTCGACCGCTGCCTTCAGAAAGAGATCGGCGACCGCCTGCAGGCTGTCGGCGAGGCGAGAATCGCCGTCGCCGGCTACCTCGCCGATCCCGAGGCCGCCAAGGCTCAGGCCATCGCGACTGAATACACTCCACTACCCGCCTGGCGGCGTGCCCTTCCGTGGGCTGCACTCGCCCTGGCCGCAATTGCCGCGGCCGCAGCTGTCGTCGGGTGGACCCGCTCCCCTGCGGTATCGAAGTCCGAGACCCTGCGACTCAACGTGGAGATGCCCGTCGAAGACACCCTGCTGACCCAGATCGGTAGCAGCATCGTGGTCTCTCCAGATGGGAAGCACATGGCCTACGTAACCGGAAACCCGGCCACCCGAAGCCTCCACCTGCGGTCGCTCGATCAGCTGGAAGGGAGGATGGTTTCGGGCGGCGACCTCGCCTACCTCCCGTTCTTTTCTCCCGACGCGGAGTGGATCGCCTTCGTAACGCCCAACGAGCTCAAGAAGGTCTCCGTTTCCGGTGGCACGCCGCTCACCATAGCGACGGTCGACTTCTGCCGGGGTGCGACCTGGACACCCGACGACCACATCATCTTCACCCCCGAGGAACAGGCGCCCCTCTTCCGCATTCCTGCAGCCGGCGGCGAACCCGAGCAGCTGACCACGCTCGACGAAGAGAAAGGGGAGATCACCCACCGTTGGCCTCATGTCCTACCCAACGGCAACGCGGTGCTCTTCGTGTCCCACACGGAGAATGCACGCTTCGCCGAAGCTACGATCGAGGCCCTCGATCTGGAGACAGGCGAGCGAAGGGTGTTGGTCCAGGGTGGCACCTATCCACGCTGGGCCGATTCGGGCCACCTGCTCTATGCTCGCGAAGGCACGCTCTATGCCGTGCCGATGGACCCAGTGACGCTCGAGCTTCAGGGCTCGCCAGGACCCGTCATCGAAGCCCTGACCACGAACGAGGGCGCCTACGGGACAGCGCACTACTCCGTTTCCGACACCGGCACTCTGGTCTACATGCAGGGTGCGGCTAGCGCTGCGGCCTACGACGCCGTCCGCGTCGACCTCGACGGCCTGGTCTCCCCGCTGCTCGACGATGCGGGGACCTACTGGACCCCGGCTTTTTCACCCGACGGACGTCGCCTCGCCATCGACATTGCCGCCGAGAGCGGCAATGGCGACATCTGGGTCGAGGATCTCGATCGAGGCATTCGCACCCGCCTGACCTTCGACGAAGGCGACGACACCGGGCCCGTGTGGTCCCCGGACGGCGAGTGGATCTACTTCCAGTCCGATCGCGGAAACTCCTACGACATCTTTCGCGTCGCGGCTGACGGCTCCGAGCAGCCCGTTCGCTTGACCGAGACCGATTCCGATCAGGCTCCTTCCGACGTGACGCCCGACGGCAAGACCCTGATCTTCGGTCAGATCAACCCAGAGTCCAGTTGGGACATCATGACCATGCCCATCGACGGTGATGGGGAGCCCGAAGTGTTTCTCAGCACCACGTTCCTCGAATATGGAGGGAGGGTCTCACCCGATGGAAACTGGATCACTTATGGATCCAACGAATCTGGAGGATTCGAAGTCTACGTGAGACCTTTCCCGGCGGGACGTGGTGAATGGCAGATCTCCTCCAGCGGGCAACGCGCCACCTATCCGACCTGGGCGTCGGACCAGACGCAGATCTTCTTTCGGACGGCGGTGGGCATGGCGTCAGCATCCGTGGATTCCGCCGGAGGCACCTTTCGAGCCAAGCGGCCCGAGACCCTCTTCGAGAGCCGATTCATCGACCTTTTTCCGAACCAGGACTACGACATCGCACCTGGCTCCGAGTACCTGGTGATGTTCCAGGGATCGAACAGCGCGGACACGATCGATCACGTCGTGCTCGTCACGAACTGGTTCGACGAGCTCGATCAGCTGTTCACGACCGCCCGATGATCGACACCAACCACCAACCCCATGAAGCGGCCGTGCCCCTGTGCCGGCCGATGATCGACACCAACCACGAACCCCATGAAGCGGCCGTGCCCCTGTGCCGGCCGTTCGCCGGCGCCCCGGGACCTTCTGAAGCGGCCGGCGCCCCTGCCGGCCGAACATCGAGATGATCGGCACTACCCTCTCCCACTTCAAGATCACCGCCAAGCTGGGTGAAGGCGGAATGGGAGAGGTCTACCGAGCCGAGGACAAGAAGCTCGGTCGCGAGGTGGCCATCAAGGTGCTACCCGAGGCGGTGGCCTCGGATCCCGAGCGCCTCGCCCGCTTCGAGCGTG
>JARFQS010000574.1 GCA_029287645.1 Thermoanaerobaculia bacterium
AAGAGACAGGGAACGCATCGCTGTTGCCGGGATCACCGGTCGAATCGAAGGTCATGCCGCGCTGGCCGTAGGTGTTCCAGCTGCCCCCTTGGTTGGCATCGATCGCGAAAGCACCCAGATACTGGAAGTCCGCCGGCTGCAGACGCTGCCCCCAAGCCACGGAAAGCAAAGACACGACTCCGAGCATCCAGATGCCCAAGAGCTTCCGATGCGAGACTCTTTCTCCTCTGTGGAGGCGGCAGTTCTGCATTCTGAGGTCCATTCTACCTCTTTGCCTATGGGGATGGGTCGATATGCAAGGTACGGGTGGACCGAGTCTCTGGATTGACATGCCTTTCCTCCTACTTGGCTGAATCGACAGCCGGCTCCTAATTGGCTCCAAGTGATCGAGCAAGGACTATGCCGATATGCGCAGATCGCTACTTTTCTCCTTTGCCACGGCAAACCGGAGGACTCACCCGCTCTCGCGCCGGTGGGCATCAGCGTAGAATCAGGGAAGAAGTCCCCGCCACGCCGGACAAGGCGAGGTCAAATATTCCTCGACCGGGCTCCGAGACTACGACCAGCTGCTCGTGTCGCCCGATTCGAATCCGTCGCTGAAGATGATGGCGGCGTTGTTCGATCCGAGCTCATCACAGCCAGCATCGCGCTTCGGCCCTTGTGGCCGGGGGTCGCCGTCGATGTCGTCGGGAACACCGGGCACGGAGACCGTGGACGAGTAGTCGACAGCCTCCGAATCGGGATCGAGGTGGGGCTCTCCGGCTACCGCCAGGTCGGAGGCGTCACCGTCGGTCTTGTTGCCCTGGGCGTTGTAGCTCGCACCGCCCCTGTTGAAAATGGGCTGATTCAGGAGATTGTTGCGAATCTCGAGGTTGGAGCTGTTCTGGACCTCGATTGCCCCGGGGTAGTTGCTTCCCAGAAGCACGGTGTTGTGGTCGATCTCGACATCCGACGCTCCGAAGATCGACATGCCGGCATCACCGGGCACACCGTTCTGCTGCCCAGACGACTGATAGATGAAGTTGTTGCGCACGACGCCGCCAGAGTAGACGTCACCGCTGAACCCGATCGCGATGCCGCGGAAGGAGTCACGGATCCGGTTACGCTCGACAATGTTGCCGCTGGCGTTATTCCAGAGCAGGATGGATGGGCCCCCTCCGGGCCAGTAGACGCCACAGTCGATATCCACTTCGCAGCCGCTACCGTCCCCCCAGATGTTGTAGATCTCGTTGTCGCGAATGACCCAGTCGGTGGCGCGATGAATGTCGATCGCATTGATGTAGTCGCCACGGACGCCACCGGGTGAATAGCCGATCCGCGAGCAGGCGACGACCCCGTCTCTCAAAAGTCCGCTGCCGGACGGCGGGGTTCCCTTGATGTGCTGGGTCCCGATGTCGTAGAGATGGACGTTGTAGATGTGGGTGGCCTCGGCACCCAAATCGCCCTTCACGGCGATGGCGTGGTTACGGATGCCGGTCATCGAGAGATCGGCAATGGTGACGTTCTGCGCCACCACCATCAAGCCCTCGCTGAGCGTGCCATAGCCCTGACCCTCTATGAGCACGGCGCCGCGATTGCCCGAGGCTCCACGAATCGTGATCTCGGTATCGATCAGCACGGCGTACTGGTCGAGGGAATAGGTGCCGTCCGCCAGCAGGATCTCGTCTCCGGATTGAGCCGCTTCGATCTTCGAGATCCAATCTGCAGGCGTAGCCGCAATCTGACGTGCGCGGGGTCGGTACAGCGGAGAGCTCTCGTAGGGCGGGCAGAATGTCGCCGCCTGGACCATCGACAGGCCTCCTGCGAAAACGAATACTGCGAGAAACAGGAAAGTTCGACGAACTGCCGGCCTGAGAGTGCGATCCACTCCGCGAGCCCTGCGAGGCCGCTCGGCAGCGTATGCAGCGCATTGTTTCTTCATAGTCGTGTCTCCGCTTCCCATGCATCGAATTATCACAAAACCGTCCACTCGAGTCAGTCGAGGCCAAGACGTGGGAAGCAAGTTCCACGCCACCCGGAGACTCTTCGCACTCCTGGCTCCGGTCTCCATCAGCGCCGCCAGCGGGATAGACTCTGCACCAGGCCGAGTCCTAGAACCAAGGATACCCCATGACCACCGACAAGATCCGTCGCATTGCTGTGAACACCGGGGGTGGAGACGCACCTGGGCTCAATGCCGTCCTTCGTGCCATTGTGCTGTCCAGCACCCGGCGCGGCTGGGAAGTCGTGGGCATCCAGAAGGGCTACGCCGGATTGCTCGACACCAGCAAGATCGAGACACTGGATCAGCATCGCGTGCGCGGCATCACCCACCTGGGTGGCACGATCCTGGGCACGGCCAACAAGGGCAATCCGTTCGAGATTCCGATGAAGCTGCCGGACGGAACCGAGACCACGATCGACCGCTCCGACGAGCTGGTGGAGAACTTCCATCGGCTCGGTCTCGACGCCATGATCGCGATCGGCGGTGATGGATCCATGCGCATCGCCCACCAGCTGGCAGAGAAGGGAGTCCCGATCGTCGGGGTACCCAAGACCATCGACAACGATCTGGCGGGCACGGTCGTCACCTTTGGCTTCGACACAGCCGTCACGGTGGCCACCGAAGCCGTCGACCGCCTCCACTCGACTGCCGAGGCCCATGAACGGGTCTTTACCGTCGAGGTCATGGGGCGCTACGCGGGGTGGATCGCCTTGCACTCCGCGATCGCCGGAGGAGCCGACGTTGCACTGATTCCGGAAATCCCCTTCGACATCGACATCGTATGCCGGAAGATCATGAGTCGTGAGGCACGTGGGCGTCGGTTCAGCCTCGTCGTGGTGGCCGAAGGGGCTCGACCCGAAGGGGGTGAGATGGTGACCCAGGGCCCCAAGGAGCTGGGCAGGGAGATTCAGCTCGGTGGCATCGGAGAGCAGGTCGCCCACCAGATCGCCGATCGAACCGACAAGGAGACCCGCAACGTGGTTCTGGGACACTTGCAGCGGGGTGGCACACCAACCGCTCGCGACCGCGTTCTGGCCCTGCGCTTCGGAGCCGCCGCCGTAAGAGTGCTGGCCGAGGGTCAGACCGACGTCATGGTGGCCCTCGACCCGCCGACGGTGGAAACCGTCCCCTTGAGCGACGCGACGAGTCGCATGAAGACGGTGCCTCTGGATTCCGACACCGTGTGCACCGCCCGAGAGCTGGGCATTTCCCTGGGCGACGAATGGGAGGGTACCAACTACTGACCGGCCCGACCCGCATGGAGCCATCCCATGAAGGCTTTTCTCGGCATCGCCCGCGCCAAATTCCTGTTGCTGCCTGTGACCCTGGTGGCGGTAGGTGCCGCTGCCGCCGCCTACGACGGCACCTTCCACCTGATCCACACGCTGCTCGCCCTGGTCGGATTGACGGCCATGCACGTGTCGGTCAATTCCCTCAACGAGTACAGCGACTTCCGCCGGGGTATCGACCTCGCAACAGAGCGCACCCCCTTCAGTGGAGGTAGCGGTACCCTGCCCTCGGGAGCTCTCCCGGCCAGAGCCGCCCTCTATCTGGGCCTGGGAGCGGCCCTGCTGGGATTGGCGATCGGCGTCTACTTCTTCTCACGGTTCGGCTCGGCGTTGCTGCCGATCTTCGTGCTGGGCGCCGTCAGCGTGCTGGGCTACAGCGATCTGCTCGCCCGGGCCTACGTCGGTGAGATCTTCGCCGGTCTCGGACTGGGGACCCTCCCCGTCCTGGGCACCGCCATCGTGCAGGGCGGCGAGCTTGGGATCGCAGCCGTGGCGGCCTCGTTCCCCCCGTTCTTCATGACTTTCAATCTCCTGTTGCTCAACGAGTTCGCGGACGAGAAGGCCGACCAGGAAGGCGGTCGCAGGAACCTCGTGCGCCTGCTGGGGCGAGCCGGTGCAGCACGCGCCTATGTGATCCTCGGGTGGGCAGTACCCGTCTGCCTCATCCTCTCGATCGCGTGGGGTGCCCTTCCCGCCCTCAGTCTTCTGGCCTGCCTTCCCAGCCTCGCGTTGATCGCACCGACCCGTTGGGCCCTCACCAGCCCGTTAGAACCTGTGCCTCTTCCAGCACTCGGCGCCAACGTGATCTGGAACCTGGCCACGAACACGGTCCTCGCCATCAGTTTGGGCGTCGCCTTGATCCTGAAGTAGCCGAGGGAATGCCATGACACTCGAGAGCCTGAATCCTGCTACCGGAGAGTTGGTAGCTACCTACGACGAGATGACCTCGAAGCAGGTCGAAGAGATTCTCGTTGGCTGCCACGACGCCTTTCTCGAATGGCGCAAGACCGATTTCCAGACTCGCGCGGAGCTCCTGTCGCGGGTCGCCGGGCTGCTCCGAGACCGCCGGAACAGGCTCGCCGAGCTCATGACCCGAGAGATGGGCAAGCCCATCACCCAGGCCCGGGCCGAAGTCGACAAATGTGCCTGGGTTTGCGACTACTACGTTGAGAACGCGGCGGCCCACCTATCCCCCGACATCGTCGAAACCGACGCCTCCAGAAGCTATGTCTGCTTCGAGCCACTCGGGGTGGTGCTGGCAGTGATGCCCTGGAACTTCCCCTTCTGGCAGGTCCTGCGCTTCGCGGCCCCGGCACTGATGGCCGGCAATACGGCGGCGCTCAAGCATGCGAGCAACGTGCAGGGGTGTGCTCTTGCCATCGAGGATCTCTTCCGGGAGGCGGGATATCCCGATGGCGCCTTTCGCACCCTGGTGCTGGGTAGCCGAGCCGCGAGCGTTGCCATCGAGCACCCACGAGTTGCAGCGGTGACTCTCACGGGCAGCACGCCGGCAGGTCGCAAAGTCGCCGCGTTGGCCGGGTCCCTTCTCAAGAAGACGGTTCTGGAATTGGGGGGCAGCGATCCCTATGTGATTCTCGAGGATGCCGATCTAGACCTCGCCGTAGCCGCCTGCGTCACCGGGCGCATTCTCAACACGGGTCAGAGCTGCATTGCCGCCAAGCGTTTCATCGTTCCAGAGACGGTGCGGGACGACTTCGAGACTCGCCTCGTGGACCTCATGCAGCGACAAAGGGTCGGAGATCCGATGCTGGAGGAAATAGAGGTCGGCCCCATGGCTCGGGCCGATCTGCGGGACGAGCTGCACGATCAGGTCGTGCGCAGCCTCCAGGCCGGGGCTCGATGCCTGCTCGGAGGTGAAGTTCCCGAAGGGCCGGGTGCCTTCTATCCCCCGACCGTCTTGACGGACGTCACCCAGGGAATGGCAGGCTACGAGGAGGAGCTCTTCGGACCTGTCGCAGCCGTCTTGCCGGTAGCCGATGAAGAGGAAGCCCTCCGGGTCGCCAACGACACGGACTTCGGACTGGGCGCGGCCGTATTCACGCGGGACGTCGCACGGGGAGAGGAGATCGCAGCCAAGCGGCTGCAGGCCGGCTCCTGCTTCGTCAACGCCTTCGTGAAGTCCGATCCGCGGCTGCCCTTCGGTGGCATCAAGGGCTCAGGCTACGGTCGCGAGCTCGGTTCGTTCGGTATTCGCGAGTTCGTCAATGTAAAGACGGTGTATGTAGCGTAGGTCCGCTTCGCCGCCTACGCGACATGGGGACAGAACAGCAGTTCCTGCGGTCCTGCGGTTCTTTGGGAAGTGGGGCCAGGGCGATCGATCGTCCCTCCCGATCGACCTTTGGGCAGTGGGTCGAATCAGCCCGCGTACTTTGGCTAATCTTTGGGGCTCATGGTCCTGAAGGACTCTAAGGGGTGTAGGGGAGGGGCTTGCCCCCTCCCAACGGTCGAGGAAGATCAGATTCGCGGGAGGGGGCCAGCCCCTCCCCTACATTCCCGGTTGCCTCAATGCCTTGAGGGCGCCAGAGGTTGTGACCTTTGTGCCCAGGACCCAGGACACAAGCCCCAGGACGGATGATTGGACAGGACTAGGGAGAGGATGCCGCGGGCTCAATGAGGACCCGGCCATCCACTTCATCCGGGATCGGGATTCCCAGCAGCCTGGCCAGTGTCGGGGCCAGATCGACCGTCCGGGTGGGCGTCTCTAGAGTCTCGGGTGCCAAACCCGGAGCCATGATGATCATCGGGACCCGCGTGTCGTAAGCATAGGGAGAGCCATGGGTGGTGACGCTACTCACCGAGGCCATGAAGTACTTCTCGAACTGGATCAGGAAGTCCGCGCTGCGCTGCGGATAGTAGCTATTGGCGTACAGCCAGCGAAAGTGATCTTCCTCGTCCACCTCACGGGCCAGATCCGAGCTGGTCCAGACAGCCTCGACCGCAGGGCACTGCTCCAACAACGCCGCAGTCTCTTGCTCGAGCTCGTCCCGTGATCGACCCGTCAACTCCATCAGGTTGGGAGCCAGCCTCGGTCCGGGCTCCAGCCAACTCTCCACACCATGCCTCTCTGCCAACTGTCGTCCTACGTTCTGGAGGCAAGAGACCGTCTCGGAGCTCACTCGTGTCCCGGGGAGTCCCTGCCTCCGTCGGACCTCCGGTACCGGAACCACGCCGTGATCCGCTGTCAGGCCGATGATCATGTTTTCGAGGCCTACCCGCTCATCGAGATACTCGAGAAGCTCACCGATCGTCTGATCGAGACGAAGCAGCGTATCGACATACTCCCGGCTGTGCGGCCCGTGATCGTGACCGACATAATCGGGCGCCGAGAAACCAAGGGCGAGCAGGTCCGGATAGGTGTCGCCCCCCAGATCCTCGGCCTCGACTACAAACCGGGCGAACTGCGCCAGATACCGGTCCCACCAGGGTGAGTCGCGAAGCGCATGGTAGAAACTCTCATCGGGAGCGGGCCGTGGCGGGCCGAAGGTGATGGGAAGCTGCCTGTGAAGCGGCCCGAAGTCCGGCTTCTCGAGTTGTAGCTCCTCAATGGACTCGGGCTTCAACGGTAGAGGCTCCCAGACCTCGCCGAATCGCACATCGAGGAGCCTCCTGTCGTCGAAGCTCTCTAGCCATTCCGGCTCGCTGTAGTAGTCCGACGTCACGTACCCGCCGATCTCGTCGTCGTACCAGTACGCGCCATCGACCTCCCTACCTCCCAAGAGGATGGCTGCCCGATCCTTGCCGCCAGCGGCAAAGACCTTGGCCTCCGAATAGCTCGCCTTGATCCACTCTCCCAGGGTGCTTCTCTCGAGCTCGCGCGGTGACTCGTCGTAGAGATCGTCGTCGATGGCCCACCGACTCTCGATGCTGCCTTCGGTGATCCACCAGTTGCTGACGATCCCGTGGTGGCGTGGAAAGCAACCGGTGGCGATCGTGGCATGCCCGGGAGCGGTCTCGGTGAGAGCGTGAGCATGATGGGCCTGGGTGAAGCTCACCCCCCGATCCAGGAGAGTCCGGAACCCACCGGTGAAAAGCGGGCCAATCCGTTCCAGCTCGTCGGCGCCGAATTGATCCACCACCATCAGGAGGATCAACCGTGTGGAGCCCTCTGGTGGCGTCTTTCCGCTCGGCGTCGAGTCCGCTTCCTCGGCGGCGCTCGGCTTCCAGGCAGACAACGCCAGGCTGGCAGCTAGCGCCAGCCCGGCGAGAAGTCGCCAAGATCGAATTAGATGGTCAGGGTTTGCGAGCCGTGATCTTCGCACTGAGAACCCGACCGGCCACACCCCGGATCTCGGCAGCGAGATCGTCGTACGAAGATGCGCCGGTCCCCTCCAGAACACTGAGAACGATGGGGTCGTCCTCGGGCAGGGATTCTACAGCTTTTCTGGACTCTACCACCTCGATGTCCTCGAAGCCCGCATCGCGCAGAAAGCCGATGTAGTCGTCCAGGAGGGATGCACCCGCGACGCAACCGACGTAGGCGGCGATGCTTTCCGCAATCGCCTCCGGAAGGGGTGCCGTCAGCACGATGTCCGAGACGGCGACTCGACCCCCAGGACTCAGCACGCGATACGCCTCGCGGAAGACCGCCGCCTTGTCGGGCGAGAGGTTGATGACGCAGTTGGAGATGATCACATCCACCTCTCCGTCCTCGACCGGCATCGCCTCGATCAGGCCCTGGCGGAACTCGACGTTGTCATAACCACCCGCTTCGGCATTGACCCGCGCCTGTGCCAGCATCTCGGGGGTCATATCGACGCCGATCACCTTGCCTTCCGAACCCACCGCCTGCGCGGCGAGGAAAGCGTCGAAACCGGCCCCGGAGCCCAGATCCAACACGGCTTCTCCGGGCTGAGGTCGTGCATGGTGCAACGGGGCACCGCAGCCGAGTCCGAGATTGGCATTCTCCGGTACCGCTTCGACCTCTTCGGCCGAGTAGCCCATACGCAGGGCCGCTGCCTGATGCGCGTCGGCGCTCCTCGCGGGTACCTTGGTCACCGACTCGTCGGGTGAGCAGCAGGAGGGTCCACAGCAGCTGGTTCCTTCCACGACCCTGGCTGCGTATGCCTTCCTCACCTCTTCGCGGATCCTGGCCTTCTCATCGGTCTTCACGGCTTCCGTCATCTCCAATTCCTCTCGGTCAGGCTCCCCGTGTCACCGGGGCGCACGTCGTTCCGGATTCATCACAGCTCGTTTCGCTATCGCTTCCACTGCAGCACTCATCGACCGCCCCCACCAACGCTTCCAGGGCTTCGAGCACCTCGGGGCGCCGAGCTTCGGGAATTCGCCCGAGCACGTCCTCGGTCCAGCGCAAGGAGCTCGCCAGCGCTTCTTCGGCCCACTGCCGACCCTTGGAGGTCAAGGCGATGAGCACCACCCTGCCGTCGTCCGGCGCCCGCTCGCGGCGCACGCATTCCTGTTCGACCAGGGGCTCCACCAATCGAGTGGCGGTGCTTTGAACAACACCCAGGAGCGATGCCACATCTCCCATGCGCAGCGACCCTCCGCCCTTGTGCAGGGCCTGGAGAACCATCGCTTGCGA
>JARFQS010000624.1 GCA_029287645.1 Thermoanaerobaculia bacterium
CGACCCTCCTGCTCCCCTCCCCCTCCTTTTCGAGCATCTCCAGCACTCCCAGATTAAGAACCGCGTATTCGGAACGTAACGCTGGAACGCGCGCCGCCCCAGCTCGCCAGGTGTGTCGGAGAGGACCGCCCTCGGGACGCAGTTTCGCCAGAACGAAGTCGGCGACGGCTGTTGCCCGACGCGTCAACTCGTCATCTCCAAGCAGGCGGCCCGCCGACGCCAAGCCCGAGATCCCCAAGCCGTTCCAGTCGGTCAGAACCTTGTCGTCCGTCGCCGGCCGCTGGCGCCGACCACGGTAGTCCAAGAGCGTTTGGCTCAGCGAGCGGATCTGAGCCCAGAGCTCTTCGCTCTCCAGGCTGCGTCGCCGAGCCTGATCGCCGACCGGCTGCGGCATGTGAAGCACGTATCGATCCCCCTCGAAAAAGGGCGCTCCTCCGAAGCCCAGCAGAGGAGCCAGAAACCCGAAGTTCTCGTCGCCCAGCGCATCCTGCAGCTCTTCCCGGCGCCAAACATAGAAGGCTCCTTCGTGACCCTGGGTCTCTGCATCGATGGCGCTCCACAAAGCTCCCTCGGGCGAGGTCATTTCCTTGCCGATGAAATCGGCTGTCTGTCGAACGACCCGAGCCACTTCAGTGTCGGCCGTCCGCGCCCACTCGCGAGCGTAGACCTCCAGGAGCAATGCGTTGTCGTAGAGCATCTTCTCGAAGTGGGGCACCTTCCACTCGGCATCGGTGGAGTACCGATGAAAACCACCCGCCAGCTGATCGAGGATGCCTCCTCGTGCCATGTTGTCCAGGGTGAGCGACAGCATCCGGGCCGCTGCAACGTCCGTCTCCGCCACCTCCTGCAGCAGCAGGAGATTGGCCGGTGTCGGAAACTTCGGAGCGCCTCCGAAACCGCCCCAGCGACTGTCGAAGCTGCGCTCCATGTCGCGCAGCACCTTCTCCATGGGGACTGGAGCCACCGCACCGCCGCTGGCCGAGCTTCCGTGGTCGGCGAGATAGCGGCGCATCGCGTCGGAGACGCTGGCGGCCTGTTCTTCCACATCCGGCCGTCGATCCCTCCAAGCCTCTGCGAGCGAAGCCAGGACAGTAGGGAAACCGGGCCGACCGGCGACATCCCGCGGCGGAAAGTAGGTACCGGCGAAAAAGGGCCGCAGCTCCGGCGTCAGAAAGACGGAATTGGGCCAGCCCCCGTGATGGGAGAGGATCTGGGTCGCGAGCATGAAGATCTCATCGAGATCCGGCCTCTCCTCCCGATCCACTTTGATGCACACGAAATCCCGGTTCATCACCGCGGCGATGTTCGGAACCGAGAACGACTCCCGCTCCATCACGTGGCACCAATAGCAGGTCGAGTAGCCGACCGAGAGGAAGATGGGCTTGTCCTCCCGCTTCGCCCTGGCGAGGGCCTCCTCGCCCCAGGGATACCAATCCACGGGGTTGGACTTGTGCAGCAGGAGGTAAGGGCTTGTCTCGTCGGCTAGCCGGTTTTCGCCCGTCTCGTCGAGGCTCATGAAGTCGAGCTGGCTTCCTGGTAGCGCCGATCCTCGCTCTTGGCCACCAGGAGAATCACCACGTTCCAGAGGTTCCACCACCCGACCGTGTACCAGTTCGGCCAGATCACGACGGCGAAGTAATTGAGAATACCGACCAGGAGGGCCAGAGACACGGCGCTCTTGCCGCGGAACTCCGGCAGGCAGATTCGCGAGATCATGAGCACCGCCATGATCACCAGCACCAGGGCGGCCAAGAGCGCTGGAACTTGATCTCTCATCAACACCAGCGCCATCACGTACCCGGCTCCGACAGGTGTCGGGACTCCGGTGGTCGACCGCGCCTTGCTGTGGGCGTCGGAGAACAGATTGAAGCGCGCCAGGCGCAGGACCCCTGCGAGGAGATAGACCAGCGCTACGATCACCCCCAGTGCTCCCAACGACCGCAGAATCGCCGTATGCGCGAGGAATGCCGGCGCCGCACAGAAACTCACGGCATCGCTGAAGCTGTCCATCTCCTGCCCGAACTTGCTCGTGACTTTCAGACGTCGCGCCACCTTGCCGTCGAACAGATCCAAGAGCACCGCCAGCATCAGGAGGTAGACGGCTCTCTCGAACTGCCCCTCCGCTGCCGCCAGCATCGACAGGAAGCCCGCCGAGATGTTCGCGGCGGTGATCAGATTTGGCGCCAACCAGCGGAGCCGAGAGTCAGGAGAGAGCATGTCGAATCAAGAGGATACCGCACCCGGGCGGCTCGAGCTGTGAATTCGGGCCATTCACTGCTGCCGCAGCCATCCGACGATCTGTGACTCCAGGGCCGCTCTGCCGTCTCCGAGGATCTTCGGCGACCGTGGAAAGGCCAGATGTCCACCCGGAGAGCTCCATACCACGGTCAGATTCTCTGGGCTGTCGACCGTTGCATCTCGGAGGCTCTGGGAGGGAACCATGGGGTCCTCAGCGGCGGCGACGACCAGGCTCTTCACCTGCAGCCGGCTCAGCACCGGACCCACACTGACCTGCCGGTAATAATCCTGTGCGTCACGAAATCCATACCGGGGGGCGACGACCAGGCTGTCGAACTCTACAAAGGAGCGGGCCGCGGCCACGTCCTCGACCCGCGGACCGTCATCACGGCGTCGGGCCACCTCGGAGTAGATCTCGGACAGCTGCCGCAAGAGGTAGCTCCTGTAGGGCCAGCGCGAGGGACTGTCCAACAATCTGGCTGTCGCCTGCAGGTCGATCGGGGGACAGACCGCGGCCACTGCGGCGACGGAGCTGGCGCGCTCCTCCACTGCAAGGCGCAGCCCGACATGCCCCCCCATGGAGTAACCGAGGACCCAGACTTTGCGGTGCGACCGGGCGACCTCGCTCTCGACAGCCGCTCGAAGGTCGGCGGTCAGGCCGGCATGATAGACGTCCTCTCCCTGGCGATCGGCTCCCCGCAGATTGAGTCGCAGGCACGAAAGGCCCGCAGCAAGACAGGCCTTCACACCTGGATAGAGGTAGGAGCTATCGGCGCAGCCACCCAGCCCGTGCAGCAGAACGACCAGGCCCTCCGCCGAATCGGCCCGATTCAACCGACCGGTCAGTCTCAAGGAACCGCGCTTCGCATCCTCGACGACGCCGGACCAGGCTTCCGAAGGGGGTGGAGTCTGTGGACGCAGCCACCGGTGCAAGTAAGCACCCAGGGTCCACGCGTGGCCCGACAGGGACATGGAATCGCGGATCTCGGCTAGCCGAAGTGCTACTGGCTCGGATCGACCACCCAATCGGCCACGAAGACGTTGGTCTCGCCAGGCTTCTTCTGGTTTCGATTCGAGGCGAAGGCCAGTTTGGAGCCGTCCGGAGAGAACATCGGAAAGCCATCGAACCCCGGGCTGAACGTGATCTGCTCGAGGTCACTGCCATCGACATTGACTGCCCAGATATCGAACTCGCGACCTGTCGGATCACCATGGTTGGTCGAGAACAAGATCCTGTCACCCGATGGAAAGAAGAACGGGGCAAACGAAGCGGCACCCAGATTCGTAACTTGGCGTGCGTCGCTACCGTCGGCATTGGCCACGAAGATCTCCAACTTGGATGGGCGGACCAGATTCTGCGTCAGCAGGCGCTGGTAGTCCTCGAGCTCTTCGCCGGGAGTCGGTCTCGAAGCTCGCCAGACGATCTGCGTGCAGTCCGCCGAAAAAAACGCCCCGCCATCGTAGCCGGGAGTGTCGGTCAACCGCTGGACGTTGCCGCCGTCCGCATCCATCGAATAGAGGTCGAGGTCACCGTCCCTCGTGGAGGTGAAGATGATCGAGCCGTCCTTGCTGCATACCGTGGCCTCGGCATCGTAGGAGCCGGAGCTGGTGATGCGCCGCAGGTCCGATCCATCGGTCTTGGCGCTGAAGATGTCCATGCTGTCGTACAGCGGCCAAACGTAGCCCTGCGAGTGGTCCGGAACGGGGGGACACTCCGGGCCGGCAAGATGCGTCGAGGAGTAGAGGACTCTCTGACCATCGGAGGTGAAGTAGGCGCAGGTGGTCCGGCCCGTGCCCGTGGAGAGGAGAGCCGGCTCCCCAGGGCTCGTGACAGGAAGCCTGAAGATCTGGTCGCAGCCGTAGGGCTCTCGGGTCGACTGCATGATGAGCTCGGTGCCGTCCGGGGACCAGTAGGCTTCGGCGTTCTCTCCGCCGAAGGTGAGCTGGCGAATGTTCTGCAGGTGGGACTCACCCGCTTCGGACTCAGCCGGAGATGCAGCCACAGGGACTAGCATCCAGAGAATCATGAGCGGTGTGAAAGATACGAAGCGGCTGTGCCGCAGGGGCGATCGAAACTCGAAATCCAACATTCCTACCTCCTTGATTCATCGTCCGTCCGGGAGTCACGGCGGTTCACTCTCGAGCTCGAGAGTGCGATCCGCGCGAGTCGTCCCGTGTGCTAGATTGCCGACCCTATCCGATTCGAGAGCTCAGCTGCACTGGAAGGCACCGATTGTATGAAAATTTCCGAAAACGTACTCGAGATTCTGGGCGATACCCCTCTCGTCCGCCTGGACCGTTTCTTTCCCGGCCGGGCCACTCTCGCTGTCAAGCTGGAGTACTTCAACCCTGGAGGCAGCGTCAAGGACCGCATCGGCCTGTCGATGATCGAAGCTGCAGAAGAGGCGGGTGATCTGGTACCTGGGGCCACCATCGTCGAGCCGACCTCCGGGAATACAGGGCTCGGCCTGGCCATGGCGGCGACCCTCAAGGGCTATCGGCTGGTGTGCACCGTGACGGACAAGGTCCCGTTGGAGAAGATCACCCTGCTGAAGGCCTACGGAGCGGAGGTCGTCATCTGCCCGGCAGAGGTCGATCCGGAGGATCCGAGCTCGTACTACAAGACAGCGGAGCGAATCCGTGACGAACGGGGTGCGTTCTTGCCGTATCAGTACTACAACCAGGCCAATCCCGAAGCTCACTATCGATCTACCGGCCCCGAGATTTGGCAACAGACCGACGGCCGCATCACACACTGGGTCGCGGGCATCGGCACTGGCGGCACGATCAGCGGGGTGGCCAGGTATCTGAAGGAACAGAATCCCGACATTCGAACGATAGGAGTCGACCCCGTGGGGAGCGTCTACCGGCACTTCAAGGAATGTGGCGAGCTGCCGCCAGCAGACCAGATCCGACCCTATCTGATCGATGGTATAGGCGAAGATCTGCTGCCTGAATCCGTCTGGATGGACGCCATCGACGAAGTGATCACTGTCGACGACCGCAGCGCCTACCAAGCGGTGTTCGAGCTGTCGCACGGCGAAGCCATCTTCACCGGCTCCTCTGGAGGAGCCGCCGCCGTGGCCGCGCGACAAATCGCCGAGCCCCTGACGGAAGACGCCCTCGTTGTCACTCTCTTCCCTGACTCGGGAGAGCGATACCTCTCAAAGCTCAACGACGACTGGCTACAGCAGCACGACCTCTTGCCATGATCGGAACTGTCCATCGACCGCACGAGGTCTGTAGCTCGTCCTCGTGCTACGATCGATGGAGAAGCCTCGCGATGAAATCATGCCTCGAAGCCTGAGGGCCCTGGCGAGGCTGACTGGTACTCGAGCAGCGTTTCGCGACCGGAAGGAGTGGACTGTGCGTCTATCAAGCTTGGTCACCGTAGCGGCAATGCTACTGCTGGGCTGGAGCTCTCAGGCGGCATCGCCGCCCAACCTGTACGAGGCACTCGCGGCCCAGCAGGAACAGGCAGATCTACACCCGAACGACCCGGAGATCTTGAACGATCTGGGCAATCTCCTGGTTCTGGCCGGGTCGTTGAGCGAGGCTGAGGAGGCCTATCATCGTTCACTCGATCTCAGCCCGGACAACACCACGACACGATACAACCTCGCCCTCGTTCTCATGGAGCAGGGTCGGACCAAACCGGCGACGAGAGAGCTGCAGCACGTGCTCGACCTCGACCCGAACCACGCCTGGGCCCTGTACCAATTGGGAACGCTCAGTGCCGCGGACGGACGTCGCGACAAGGCCGTCGAGTACTACACCAGGGCGTTGGCCCTGAATCCCGATCTCGCTTCCCCGGCGTTCAATCCACACATCATCGAGAATCGCTACCTCACCGAGTCGCAGCTGCGCATCTATCTGGCGCAGGCGGAGGCTGTGCAAGCGCCCAGGCTCTACCAGCGGCCGAACGAGGTCGCGAAGCTGTTGATCCCGACCGACACATCGAGCTCGACAGCCGACACCGGATCCGCGCAGGTCAACGAAGGTCAGACCGTCACCTGGAGCGAAGAGCAAGGTGGCCAAGCCTCTGAGGTGGGCGAATCCGAGACGACTCAGCCCCTCGAACTGCAGCAGACTCCTTCCTGGGAGCCCGTCGAAGAGACTGGAGGCGACGCAGAACAGGCGATGGAGAGCGAACCGCGCGAGTCGCCTCGAGTCATTACCGAAGAAGATCTGGTGCCTACGACCGTCGGACAGGGCGCGGGTTACGTCGACTCCACCCGACAGCCCACTTCCCAACCCTCGGTCCCACGAAGCGGGGGAACCGTCACCTACCCGCGAACGGCTCCGAGGAGCGGAACGCCGCAGGGACAGCCCCGAACCCAGCCTCAGGCGGTGTCGCCGAGCCCCCAGCCGTCTCCGAGGTCGCAGTCGTTCGTGCCTGCGATTGGTAGCACGGGCCGGCTCGACCTGGAGCTTTTCTTCGAGGACAGTAGACCTGCGGTCGCTCCCGGTCCGTGACCTCTGCTCGCTGTGAATCACTTCTCTCTGTAGTACCGGGCCTGCTTCTGGCCCTCCTGTCTTGCTGGTTCGGCACCTTGCCGGGTGGAGCGACCGCGCTCGGTACGATCGTTGGAGTCACGGCCATCGTGTGGTTGGCCCTGATCGGCGCGCCGCACTGGTCGGATCCGCTGCAACTGGGCCGCCGTCTGGGCCTGGTCCTTCCACTGGCCCTGGTTGCAGCCACCTTGCTGAGCTGGTCCTCATCACCGGCCAGCAGGTCGGGACAGCTAGGAGTACTCCTTCTGCCTGCCCTTCTCTTGGCACCCGCCGGTGTGGCGCGGTGTTGGCGGAATCCGAGGCACCTGCAGATCGGCTTGGATTCCCTATCGCTGGTGATCGTGGTGGTGTCCGTGTGGAGCCTCGTTGACTGGTGGCGCCTCGACTCGCCGCGCGCAGCCATGCCCCTTGGCCACCACAATCTCCTGGCGGGCTGGCTGGTGTTGCTCATGCCTCTCGCCATCGTGGGCCTCCACCGTTCCGGCGCTCGCCGGTGGCTCGCGGCTGCGGCTCTGATTGTCGGCACAAGTGCCATTTTGGCAACCGGTTCGGCCCTCGGTCTGACGGCCGTGATCCTTCAATGTCTCCTCGCAGCTTTCTGGTGGCCTTCTCTGCGAATCCCCTTCGCGGCGGCCGCAGTGCTTGCGGGTCTGAGCCAACTCCCTAGGGCAATGCACGTCCTCTCGGCCACCGACGTATCCACCAAGGCGCGCATCCTGTATCTACAGGCCGCTTGGGATGGCATCCTCGAGCGGCCTGCCTTCGGATGGGGCCCCGGATCGACACCCTGGCTGATAGCCGGCTTCCTGGAACCGGATCCTACGGTCAATCCTCCAAGTCAGGTGGTAGGCGACCTGCACTCGCTACCGGCTCAGATGGCGTTCGAGCTCGGCCTGGTAGGTCTGGCCTTGGCCTCCGGCCTCTGGTTGCTCTTTCTCGTTCGGCGGTGGTCCACGAGAGAGAAGGTTGCCGTCCGACCCGAGCGGCTGGCGCCCCTGACCGGCTTGGTTGGAGGAACCCTCTTCCTGCTCGGAAACGCACCATTTACGGTCCTCGCGCTGCCCCTGGCCCTCATCCTCACCTGTGGGGCTGCGCTCGCAGCGGGTCCCGGGCTGCAGACTCGAGGATCGAGGTCGCGGCTTCTCTTCGCTCTATTGTATCTGCTGCCCGTTGGCGTCCTGCTTCTCCCTATGATCCTGGCGCAGGTGCACTACGATAGGGCCGCCACCTCCGAATCCTCGGTTCGAACTCTCGACGAGATCGACTGGGCCACGTCGCTGGATCCCTCCTTTCCCCTGTACGGTGCCCGGAAGGCATGGCTGCAGGGATCTCTCCATGGCGTCGACGACGATTCGGCTCGACTCGCTCTACAGTCAGCCGAGTTGGCAAAGGGGGTGGCTCCGCTCTGGCTGGCCGCCGGCTTCATGGGCCTCGAAGTCTCGGCTGACTGGACCCTGGACGCTCTGTCAACTGCCAGGAACCTGGATCCTCTATCACCGCTGCCACCCCTACTGATGGCGCTGAGCCAACCGCAGCATCCCGAGGCGGGCCGGTGGGCGGCTCTGGCCCTGCGGCTCGAGCCGCGACTCTCCAGAACGTCTCGATTTCTCGACAATCCCGAGCTGATCGATGCAACGATGGAAGTACTCGAAGCGAGCGGCCAGGACGGGGACTTGCTCGCTCGGCTTCGGACCGCGACGCCAGCCCTGCCACCGGGTGCGGCTATCGGCCTCATCATGGATAGGGAGCCCGCCCTCGCCTTCTCGCTCTATGGTTTTCGACGTCGCCCGTGGCCAGCAACCCTGGTTCGCCTCCCCTTGGGGCCCTAGGACGTTCCGACAAGCTAGAATACCTATCGGCTGAACCGTGGCACCACCTGGCCTTCGACCCCTCATGGGTGGAGCGGTCCCGAGTGCCCAAGGGAAGAGTTGTGATTACTGCCATCCTGAGCAGAAAAGGAGGAGTTGGGAAGACCACCACCTCTGTGAACCTGGCTGCTGCCCTGGCCGGCCAGGGGTACAAGGTGCTCCTCCTGGATCTCGACAGTCAGGCCTCGACCTCTCTCTCCCTCGGCGTCTCGAGATGGGCCCTGGCTCCTTCGTCGGCCGATATTCTCTTGAATTCCTATCCGATCGCAGATGCCATCAGAGCGACGCGGGTCATGGGTCTCTATCTCATCACCGCCTCGACCGATCTCACCAGCCTCGACCGCGAGCTGGGCCCCTTGCCGCGCCGGGAGAGCCTGCTCAAGGAGGAGCTCTCCGAGGTTGCGGACGACTTCGACTTCGTGCTGATCGACTGCCCCGCGTTTCCGTCGCTGGCACCGGTCAACGCACTCATGGCCTCCGATTGCTACATCGTCCCCGCGGTGCCTCATTATCTGGCTATCGAGGGTGTACGTAATGTCTGCGCTTCGGCCGACCGCCTGTGTCAGCGGCTGGGCAGCCCTACCCGCCTCCTCGGAGTGGTGCTCACCATGGTGGACTATCGCACCCGGGCGAATCGAGACAACGTGCGGCGGATCCGCGAAGAATTCGAGGAACGCGTGTTCGCGCTCGAAATCCGCACCAACATCCGTCTGGCGGAAGCTCCCGCGCAGGGTCAGACCATCTTCGAATTCGACCCCAGCTCTCCCGGCGCGGAAGCCTACAGGCTGCTCTCCGAGGAGTTCGTCTTGCGGGCTGGACTGATGGGGGGGTTCGCCCTTCCGGACAAAAGGGCGGCCTTCGCCAGTAGCTAGAATCACGGGTGATGAGGTAGTCTTTGCCGGCTCTCGTTGCGGCTCGCACCGCCGACGATGACCCGACCCCATCGAGACGATGGGAACCCAGCGGCACCTTCTCCGTATCTAACCAAGACGTGACGGCCCGAGAATTGCATCCTTTCGTCTGAATATGTTCGAAGACAGCTCCAGCTGGCAACGCGTCAAGGGTGGGGAACCGAAGACCATCAGGATGCATCTCGGGTACGTGCCCGAGATCGACACGTCTGCCGAGGAGAGGGAGTCGAAGATCCGCACGCGAATCGCGATCGCCGTGGCCGTGGCGCTCCACGTAATCCTATTCGTGATGAACATGCCCGAGATGGAGGCCAAGCCGATGCGCGTGGGCCGGAAGCAAGAGGTCTACATGGTGCAACAGATCCGCTTCAATCCGCCTCCTCCACAGCAGCAGCAACAGATCCCCAAGCGGTCGGAGAAACGCAAGAAAGTGCCGATTCCCGACCCGACCCCGGACGAGCCCGAACCCATCGTCGTCGAGAACGTAGATGTACCTGAGACCGATCTGACGGACCTGGACGACGCCGTCTTCGGAGTTCCCAATGTTCCGCAGGGATTCGGGCGGTATCCGGGCAGCGGCCCGATGAAGGTGGGTGGCGCCGTCCTGCCACCCCGAAAGACCTACTCTCCCGCACCTCCCTACACCGAGGAGGCGCGCCAAGGGCGGATTCAGGGAGTGGTGATCCTGGAGGCCATCATCGACGCGGAGGGCAACGTCCGCGACGTGAAGGTGCTCAAGGGTCTGCCGATGGGCTTGAGCGAGTCCGCGGTCGAAACCGCCATGCAGTGGAAGTTCGAGCCAGCCACCATGGAAGGCGAGCCGGTGGCTGTCTACTTCAGCCTGACGATCAGATTCTCGCTGCAGTAGGGCCAGAGAAGACGGCCGGGAAGGCCACCCGCGGCAGCTAGTCGAAGGACCCCAGCACTCCGAGAGTGAAATCGATGTCGTACGGCGTGTGATCCGCCGAAATCTGGAAGCGGATCTCCTCGTCTCCCTTCGGCACCACCGGAAAATTGAGACCGGTAGCGAGGACACCGTGTCGCTTCAGGTGTTCAACCAGGGATGAGGTTCGGGCCTGTCTCTTATACACATCTGACGCTGCCGACGA
>JARFQS010000633.1 GCA_029287645.1 Thermoanaerobaculia bacterium
AATCAAGGGACGGGCTCCCTATCATCGCAACCCGATTCAGCGGTCGAGCCCCGACTCGTGCGCCGGGAGCTTCCGACAGATCTACCAGTGGACTACAGCCTCTGGGACGAGGGCCGCATCGAAGAATACGAAGAGAGTCTCGAGCACGAATTCGGTGCGCCTCTGGCCATCCTCCGAATTCCGGCCCTCGATCTGCAGGTACCGCTGCTCGAGGGCACCGATGATCTGGTCCTCAATCGGGGTGTCGGCCGAATCGTGGAGACCGCCCGTCCAGGGGAACTGGGGAACATAGGCATCGCCGGTCATCGAGACGGCTTCTTTCGGGGCTTGAAGGATGTGAGCGAAGGCGACACGATCGAGCTCGAGACCCTCACGGCCACCGACATCTATCGCATCGACGCGATCACGATCGTCACCCCGCAGGATGTTCATGTTCTAGAGCATCAGTCCGTGCCGACCCTGACACTGGTGACCTGCTACCCCTTCTACTTCGTAGGCAAGGCTCCGAAGCGCTACATCGTGAGCGCCACCCTCGTGGAATCTGATAGCGTTGGCGCTCCAATCACGGACCCTGCCTCGCCGTAAAGAGGGCAGAATTTGACAACGGGGATCGTACGCCCTCGGGCGTTGCGGGACACGTCAAGGCAAATTGAACGAAAGGAGACGAAGGATGAGAGCTAGGAACATTTTGACGCTGGCCGTCGGCTTCGCCCTGATCCTGGGGATCGCGGTGCAGGCCAAGGCACAGGACACGGGGGCCAAGGTAGAGATCGGCGAAGGTCGGGTGATGCACGCCTCCGGTGAGACCCTGATCGTGGACGTCAAGAAAGGCACGCACCTCGGCATCCAGAGGTTCGACCTTCGTGAAGTCAAGCACCTCAAGTTCTACAAGTACGGCAAAGAGATTCAGCCGCAGGACCTCAAGAAGGACGACATGGTCACCGCCTATGCGGACAACGCAGCGGTTGTCCCTGTGACCGTCACCTATGATGAGGTCGTGGAGTTGCAGGAAGCGCAACCGGCTCCGGAACCGGCTCCGGCACCAGCACCAGCACCAGCACCAGCTGCCCGACCGGCTCCGGCTCCGGCTCCGGCACCGGCCGCCCTGCCTTCGACGGGTAGCAACCTGCCGTTGGTCCTGCTTCTCGCGGTGGCCTTCCTGGCTGTCGGCCTCACGCTGACGGTGCTGCGCAGGTTCTAGACCTCTTCGCAGTCTTCTGTCCGGCAGATTTCTGCCGGCTCAGGCCGCGCTTCGAGCGCGGCCTTCTTCTTTGGGAGCCGGCCTCGCCTAGAAGTTGACGACCAGAGAAGTACTGAAGATCGTGTCCAGCTTCTCCTTGCGGATCGTCACGACACCGATCTCGTCACCATTGGGGTCGAAGAGCGAGACCTCTTCCAGGCCGGGGAGACTGTTGTAGAGCCACTGCAGGCTGACCTTGAGCGCCAGTCGACTATTGATTGCGACAGAAATCGAGTTGACCATGTCCGAGTAGTAGTCGGAGGTGTCGTTGAGGCTGTTCGTGAAGTTCCAGTTGTTGCGGTAGGTCGTGACCTTTCCCCACTTGTTCATGTACTCCCATCCGAAGCGAAAGCCGACGAACGACCCATCCTTGGCAGGATCCGGGATCTCGTCCTCGCGGTCGGTGTAGCTGAGTCCATAGGTAGTAGAGAAACCGAGATCTTCGCGTGACCACCAGAGATTTCCGACACCAGCAAAGCCGATGTACCGATTCAGGATTCCGGCGTTCTTGTTGCGCTCCCAGCTTACGCCGGCGTTCCAGAAGAATCGCTCCGTTATGTTGTGGTCGTAACGATTTTCGATGAAGTATCGCTCGACGTCGAGCTCCTTGGCCGGATACACCACATCGAAGTCACCACCGCTGTCGGGAATCTCGACGGCATACGGATCGTCGGCGGTATTCGACCGTACAGCTTCGATTCGCAGCGAGTACCGCGCATTGGACCACAAGTGATCCAGATAGTTGTTGAAGCCGAGGGTCTCGGTGCTGGAGTTGCCATCGGTCACAACGAGGCTCAGGTCCGTTGCGTTGCTCCAACCCAGCTCCTCGCCTTCCTCGACCTCGACCTGGGCTCTGGAGGCAGTGGCAGTCAGAAGAAGCGCGAACACCACGGGAATGAACAGAATCGGCTTCACGAATTCGGATTTTCTGATTGCTTTCAACATAGTTGCGGGAATCTATCAGGAGTTTCCCCAAATTGGACAGAGGAACCGACACGCCACCGATCACAGTTCGATGTAACCTGGGGCGGCCGGTCGGGATCGAATGATGAGGCGCACTCGGGAAGCTATACAGGAGGGCATCGCCGCAGGCCTCCAGTTGGGCGGCCAGATCTATGTTTCCAGGGACGGTACCACCGACCTCGAGGAGGCCTTCGGAGAGGTCAGGCCAGCCGAGGCCCTGTCGACCGACCATCTGTTGCTCTGGATGTCCTCCTCGAAGCCGGTTGCGGCTGTTGCCATAGCCCAGCTCTGGGAGCGAAGTCTTCTCGGACTCGACGACCGGGTCGCCGAACACATTCCAGAGTTCGGCGTCCGGGGCAAAGAGATCATCACGATCCGTCACCTGTTGACCCACACCGGCGGCATCAGGATGCTCGATGTGGGCTGGCCCAGAGCATCCTGGGAGGAGATCATCACCAAGATCTCCCGCGGCCGCCTGGAGCCCCGGTGGGTGCCGGGCAGGACCGCCGGCTACCACCTGACTGCGAGCTGGTTCATCCTCGGAGAGCTGGTCCGCAGGGTGGATGGCAGGCCCTTCGAGCTCTATGTCCGTCAGGAGATCTTCGAGCCCCTGGGGATGATCGACTCGTGGATCGGTATGCCTGTCGACACATTCCATCGCTACGCAAAGCGCCTGGCGCCTGTCTTCGATACCCAAGCCGAGATGCCGACTCGGCTCAACTGGAGCTCGGAGAAGCGAGTGACCCGCTGCTCTCCCGGCGGCAACGGCTGGGGACCGGCCAGGGAGCTGGGCCGGTTCTACGAGATGCTCCTGGGAGGTGGCTCGGCGAACGGAGTCCGAATTCTCCTGCCCCAGTCTGTGGAGGCCCTGACGGCGCGACACCGTACGGGACTCTACGACAAGACCTTTCGACAGAGCATCGATTGGGGGCTCGGATTCGTTGTCAACTCGTCCACCGAAGGTGGAAAGTCCGGATACGGACACTGGCCGAGCGCCTCGTCACGGACCTACGGCCATAGTGGCTACCGATCTTCGACTG
>JARFQS010000638.1 GCA_029287645.1 Thermoanaerobaculia bacterium
GCTCGGAGATGTGTATAAGAGACAGGCATTGGTCAGAGCATCTGGAGCAGCATCGGACTCTCGCAGCCGTGCTCCGACAACGATGAGACCCCGAAAAATTTCCGGGTGTTCGAGAGCGAGCCCGTACGCCAGGACACCGCCCTCGGAGTGCCCCATGAGAAAGACCTTGTCACGATCGACCGGCAGCTCGTGTTCCACATGGTCGATGGCGGCCAGAACGAAGTCCCGGCTGATTTCCTGCTCCCGCAGTTCGATTCCCTTGCTACGCAGCGCGCGATCGCCGGCTGAAGAATTCGCGTCCAACACCTCCTTATAAAGCCACGGCGCCGGGTACCACGAGTAGCCGTGGCCGCGCTCGAACGGAATCGGGTATGGGCCGTAGGGTGCGCAAACGATCGCTTCGAGGGAACTCGCGACCCTTTCGAAGAGGCCCACGTAGTTTTCAGGATTTGCACCATGCCCGTGGAGAATCATCACCAACGGGTACTTCCTGTTCTTCTTCATGTTTTTCGGGGGCACAACGCGAATGGCACCGAGCACCGGCGCCTCGAAGTAACCCGGAACACCGCGGAGCCGACGGATTCGTTCCGCGTCGGATACCAGACGGTCGATCAGCGCTCGTCCCTTCCGAGATTCGCGAAGGGATTCCAGATCGGGATCAGATTGCAGCAGCTCCAAGTCCTTCATTCCAGCGTTGTAGGCCTCTTCGAGACGCAACGCCGCCGCGTCCAGCTTGCCGGTGCGGCTGTAGCAACAGGCGAGATTGTAAAGAGCGGCTGGCTGCCCGGGGCTTCGTTGCAGGAGCTCTTGCCAGAGCTCCACGGCCTTCGCATATCGGCCTGCCCTCATCTCATCGAGTGCACGTTGTTCAATCTGTCCGGATGCCGCCGCCAATCCCTCACCCAGGAGCACCGAGCAGAGCGCAGCCACGACAACCCCCGCCACGATCCATCTCCTCATCATTGGCCTCCTCCTTCACCCAGTGCGATACGCGAGCCCGGCCCCCGTGTTTACCGTGGACGCCAGATTTCCATCTGGGATTCACGTGGGTGCGTAACAAGCGCCAGGTCCGCAGTTCTGTAGTTATCGAGCCGTAACTGCGGACCTGGCACTGAAGCATGGGCACACATGCAATGTAAAGTTATGAAGTGATACATGGTGCCCAAGGCAAGATCACCGTGGCCGCCGCTGTTGTGGTGCTATTCGCAACCAGCTGCCACGCACCGATGACCGACCTCGAGCTGCTGGCTCATATCGAGGAGTTCGAGATGGCGACACACGGTCAATCCCGCGAGACGGTGCAATCGCTGTTGCGCACCCACGCCCACAGATTTTTGAGGCAGAGGATCTCCGTGAGATCGGCGGTCGTCGCGAGTACCTATACCAGGGACAACGCATCGAACATCTACTTCGGTGTGAACTATGACCCGAGCGATCATCTCTTCCTGAGCGAGCTCGATCCGTCGCTCCACGAGTCACTCGAGAACCACCGTTTCTGGGTATCGGTGGCCAGAACATACCCCTCGCGCCAGATGAGCTTTGAGCTCCCGGTCGACGAGCAGACATTCGAACGGCTGCAAAAGGGAACGCAGATCGCCTTTTCTTGCCAAATCGCCGCCCTCATTCGCGGCAAAAGTGTCTACTGTGCCCCCACCGGTATCGTTTTGAGCCAGTGACCTGATTGGTTCCTCCGCCCTATGCGTGTTGTGAGGTCATCTAGGGTGTCACCGATGTTTTTCATGGGCAACAATGGTGCAATGGTGAACGTGGTACCCATGATGTCACGGTATCTAA
Organism: Thermoanaerobaculia bacterium; assembly: GCA_029287645.1. Classification (GTDB taxonomy): domain Bacteria; phylum Acidobacteriota; class Thermoanaerobaculia; order Multivoradales; family JAHEKO01; genus JAUVRX01. The sequence continues at coordinate 1,795 of JARFQS010000638.1, forward strand.
CCCTGTCGGTACGGATGCCGTTCTTCGACCCCCTCATGAAGGCTGACGGCCGCAACCACGTCACCCCTTTCGTTGCGTTCGAAAGTGACGAGAACTCCCTCCATCCCGTCGAGGACAAAGCGGTCATCGCCGATCGCGATCATGGGAATCTCCAGGTTTCCTCCGAAGAGCAGGACGAGGTTTTCATCTTTGGCGATGACCCGGTGCGGCCCGTAGCTACCCACATAAGCCTGGATCTCGGTTGCATCGAGCCGGATCGGATCGACCTGGCTTTTGACGCTGGCTCGAGTCAGCTCCAGTTCTTGCCTGCGCTGAGCATCCTCGGTCATACCTGCGATCATCTTCAGCGCCTCGAGGTGGGCGGTGTCGAGGGCCCGATCAGCCGCAACCTCGATGTCGGGTTCGACACCGGTGCCCTCCCAGTTGGTTCCGGTAATCGGGTTGATGGCTCGCCCGAACGGCAATGAGACGGCCATCGGATATCCCTCGACACGGAAGCGCTCGACCGGATGGGCGCCACCGCGGGTGGGTTCACCGACGATCGTGGCCCGCCGCAAGTGCTTGAGGTTGTAAGCGAACTCCTCGGCGGCGGAAAAGGTGAGCCCTGACGTCAGGACAATCACCGGCACCTCCGATCGGCGTTTGCCCTGGATGTCAGCCTGAGTCCAGAACTCCTTTGTGATGTCTCTTCTTCGGATGTAAAAGCTGTTGAGATGCGTCGGTTCTTCGAAGAGGTAGCTCGATATCAGCTGGATCATCGAGGGTGACCCCCCGCCATTTTTCCTCAGGTCGAAAATCATGGCATCGGCATTGGCAAGAAAGGCCATGGCCGCGATCGCGGTCTCGCCAGCTAGGCTGGCATCGATGAATGCATCGAGTCGCAGGTAGCCGATATTGCCTTCCAGCAGCTCGAGCCTACGGAAGCCGTAGTTGAGCCGCGGAAGCTTCTCCAGCATCCGCTTCTCTTCCTCGGCTTGCGGCGCCGTGCCCGGTTCGGACGGCGGCAGCGGCGCGAAATCCACGTGCAGGTGGAGATCACTGCGCACGCTGTGGAGATCCTGATTGAGCAGGTTGCAGAAAACTGGGACGTCGGTCGTATCGTCGTAGGCACCCGACTCGAGCTGCTCGGCGAGCCGCTGCGCCATCACCTCGGCGTCTTTCGGAAAGACGTATGTTTTGAGCAGCGCGTTGCTGATCTGATCGATGATGGCTGCCCGGTCGTCACCAGTCAACGCTGGTAGCTGTTGAGCTTCAGCCAACAAAGGGCTTGTGAGGGACAGAATCAACCACAAGATGATGCCAAAAGACGTTTTGAAATTCTTCATCGGAGGCTCCGTTCTGTTGGGGTCGCCACGACGGCGGCGGTTCCATATGAGGGCATCCATTTATATTGATGCTCGATATATCGACACTCTATATAACGTAGGTCGATATATCTCCGCTGTCAAGTCATGTGGCCCGAAAAGAAGGTGCCACCCATCCTACCCACCAAGGGTCGCACCCACCCACGTCGTCTCACCGTTCGGCAATTCTTCTTTGGTGCCACTGATAACAACCCTTTGGTGCCACTGATAACAACCTAACAACTTGACCCTCCGGCGACGTTGAAGATGTGAGGTAGTTATCAGTGGCACCATTTAGCAGCACCATTTAGCACCATTCAAAGAAAGTTGGAAAGTTTCTCCTGGCACCGATACGGAATGCGCCGCCAATCGATGTGCTACAGGCTCCCAGGGTCTTCTGTTTCCGCCTGTTCCTGGTCGTCTTCTTCGTCCAGGTTGATGGGCAATTCGATCTCCTCGCCCCAGATGTGCTTCCCGAACCATTGCCAATTGTGCCACTGGGCGGCGAGCCGTTCCTTCGGCTTGGTGATGCCGTGGCCGAAGCCCTTGTACACGATCAGCTTCGAATCAACACCGGCATCCTGCAGTCCCTGGTAGAGCTCGTAGGCGTTGGAGATCGGCACACGCCGATCGAACTCGCCGTGTTGGATGAGGGTCGGCGTCTTCGCCTGATTGATGAAGGTCATGGGCGATGTCTTGGCGTAGATCTCTCGATCCTCCCACGGCGTTGCCTTCAGGTACTGGCGGGTAAACGGGTGGATGTCCGTGCTCACGTAGTAGGTGATCCAATTCGAGATTCCTGCCCCGACCGAGATCGCAGCAAAGCGGTCGGTCGTGGTCGTGAGGAAGGCCGAGATGTAGCCGCCCTGGCTCCAGCCCATGGCTCCCACACGCTTCGGATCGACGATCCCCTGGTCAACGAGGTGGTCGACTCCGGAAAGCACGTCCCATGCGTCCCCGACGCCCAGATTGCGGACATTGAGCGACCGGAAGGCCTCGCCGTAGCCGGCTGAACCGCGATAGTTGGGACGCAGCACCAGCGCGCCCTTGGCAAGCCACTGATTTGCCGGATACACGTGCCGTTGAACCGGCGTCGGCGAGTCGACGCCGGTCGGACCGCCGTGGATGATGACGAGCAACGGGTACTTCCGCGACGGGTCGAAGTCGTCGGGTTTGTGGAGCACCCCTTCGATCATCGTGCCGTCCTGGCTCTCCCAGGAGATCACTTCGCTGGATCCAAGTTGCCAGCCTTCGATCTGCGCCGTCATTTCCGTCACGGGCTCGGGCCGAAACGGCTCGGTTGATGAACGATAAACCTCGTTCAACGTCGAGGCCGTACGACCCACGAGGGCGAGCTCGCTGCCATCTGCCGTGAAATCGATTGAATAGATGCGATCCGGGTCGGCGGCGAACACGTCGGTGTGGCCCGTGTCTGGGTCGACCCTCCAGACGGGTCGATTCGTCCGATTCCACCCCATCAGGAAGATACCTTCACGTGTCCACGCCCTGATGAACGGTTTCTCGTCCAGATCCTGTGCGATTTGCCTGGGCTCGCCACCTTCGACTTGGACCACGAAGAAGAGCGCGTTCGCGTGGAAGGCGGAGCCGATGTCGGGCCCAGTCGCCTGATAGGCGATGAAGCGACCGTCCGGTGACCAGGTGGGGTCGCCTTCGGATCCTTCCAAAGTAACGAGAGGCGTGATCTCTCCGCTTTCCACATCGAGAATCGAGATGTCAGACCTCATCCACGAGTTCCTCAGCGAATCTGGTTGATGCGCGAATGCGATCTTCGTTCCATCTGGTGACCATGCGAAGCCCGAAACCGTGAAGTCTTCACTTTCGGTGAGCCTCTCGGCCTCGACCTCCTTGGGCTGATCGGGCAGCTCGACGATCCAGAGGTGGCTCATCCGGTAGTCGGCGTCCTCCACAGCGAAGGCGCCGAACTCTTCTTTCTTTTTCTTATCGGCTTCACTTTCCTTTTCGGTTTGAGTGAAGGCGATGCTTTTCCCGTCCGGCGCCCACTCGAAGGCCCGCACGCCCTCCGCCGCCTTCGTCAGCGCCCAGGCTTCTCCGCCGTTGATGCTCATCAGATGAACCTGACGCTTGTTGCCGCGGTCTGCGGCGAAGGACAACCACTTGCCGTCGGGCGACCACTTGGGGCTGTCCCACTGATAGGGTCCACCTCCGTACTGGGCGCTGCTTCCGTCCTTCGTGCGCGTCAATTGAACCGCCTCCTGCCCCTCCCTCATCAACCAGATCTCGGTATCGTAGCGGTTGGCTTCCCAGTCTGCGCTCGTCACCGTATATGCGATGGCGTTGCCGTCCGGCGA
>JARFQS010000031.1 GCA_029287645.1 Thermoanaerobaculia bacterium
CGCCGGGGGATGCTCTCCATCGACCTGCTGGCGGCCATCCCGTTCGACGTCCTGCTGCTTCCGTGGGCCGCCACCACGATGGGGGGCGTCTCGATCGTCCTTCTCGCGCGCTTGCCGCGGCTTCTCAGGATCGTTCGTCTGTTCGCGATCTTCCGGCGCTGGGAGGCACTGGGCATGGCGAACGTGGGCCTGCTACGCATCGCCAAACTGATCTCCGTCGTCGTCCTGTTCCTTCACTGGACGGCTGCGGCCTGGTTCCTGATGGACTCGGCCGCTGGCTTTCCGGCCGACTCCTGGGCAGCGGAACAGGCCCTCCAGGAAGCGGGTCCCGGCAATCAGTACCTGCGCTCCCTCTACTGGTCGATCGTGACGATGACCGCCGTCGGCTACGGGGACATCACGCCCCAGCGCAACGTGGAATACGGCTTCGCGATGGCGGTCATGCTGATCGGGGCATCATTGTGGGCGTACATCATCGGAAACATAGCCTCGCTGGTGAGCAACATCGACTCGGCCAAGGCGAGCTTCTGGAACCGCGTCGACGCGGTGAACCAGTACCTGCGTAATCGCCAGGTTCCGGTCCAGCTGGCCGGCCAGGTGAGGGACTACTACGACTACGTGTGGGCCCGTTACCGCGGCATGGACTCTCGAGAGATTCTGACCGGCCTACCCGATCCTGTGCGTCTCGATGTGCTTGCCCACCTGGCTCGGGACCTCACGGAGCACGTGCCCCTGTTTCGAGAGTGCGGTACGCCGCTCCGAAATGTGCTCCTGCTGGCGCTCGAGCCCAAGATATTCGTCCCCGGGAGCTGGGTCGCTCACGCGGGAGAGAGCGGCGCGGACATCTTCTTCGTGACGCAGGGTGAACTGGAGATCGTGTCCATCGACGAAGGGCGGGTCTTTGGAACGCTGACAGCGGGAGACTACTTTGGTGAGTTGTCGCTGATTCTGGGGGAGAAGAGGTCTGCTTCGGTCCGAGCGGTCACGTTCAGCGAGGCTTTCGTCCTCGGTCGGGACGACTTCAATGAGATCAAGCAGCAATATCCCGAATTCAGAGATGTCCTGAAGAAGATCTCCTCTGAGCGGAGCGCACTGAGCTCAGAGCTACTGCTGGAAGGAGTGATCCTGTGAATGTGCGTCCTTTTGAAAAGGCGGTCGTCATCGCGGACGGCCTGACGAAGAGTGTCCTCAGCCCCGACCATCCGTACCGAGCATCGCATGACAACGTGGGCGATCGGGAGATTGAGAGGCTGTTCGGCCGGGGCAGGGGGTTCGGCGAAGGCCCGCTTCCGGTGTTTCTGCAAGCCGTCGCGGAGGGTGATCCGGAGCTCGTCCTGCTCTCGCCCGCCGCCCACAATACGAATGCGGGTGAGGACACGGGCGGTTTTCTAGAGCCGATCGACGAGCTGGCCGGAAGGGCAGCGGTGGTCCCGGCAGATGAGGGAGTGATCCCGGCCGACGGGCTCATCGCCGCGCTCGATGATCTGGGCGTGTCGGCTACCCGCAGGGATGAGGTGCGACTCCTGGTCGTGGGTTGCCACACGGACCGGCGCATCCTCGGCCTCGCGTCTCTGCTTCGAAACGTGTGGGGCTTCTCGAGTGTCGCGGTCAGCCCCCACCTCGTGGGGAGCTCAACGCAGGAAGCGCATTTCGCCACGCTGCGTCACACCTTCCCGGCGGCTGGAATCGGTGTGCTCCTCGACCTCGAGGAGGCAGCCGAGTTCGTGGGCCTTTCCAGGGGGCAGTTCTCCGGCTTCGAACGCAAGCCGGTGTCCATCGAGCCGCCCGAAGCGCTCGACGCGCTCGGCGATACCGGCCGCGACATCATCGAGCTCCTGTGCATGAACTGGACGCGCACCCGCCTCCGACCACTGGCCGGAGGGTTCAGCGGCAGCCTCCTGTTTCTTGCCGACGGGTGGAAGGGAGGCGCCCGCACAGAGCCGCTCGTAGTGAAGATCGACGCCTTCGCTCAGATGCGACGCGAACTGAACGGCTATCACCAGGTCAAGGACTTCTTCGGAAAGCACGTCCCCACGTTCGGATATCCCATCACGCGCGACGAGTCGATTGGTGTCGGGATGGAGCTGGCGGCCATGGAAGGTCGTCCGCAGACCCTCCAGGACTCGTTCGAGGAGGCGGAAGGAGAGGAGCGCCTCGAGCACTTCCTGCGTCGTCTCGACAAGTCCCTGGCTCTGCTGTCCGAGAAGCTGTACGCGAACACGAGCGACCCCTCCTGGGTCGTGCCGTATCGAGCTTTCGGCCTGCACGCGGAGCAGCAGGCTGTGTGGATGCGGCAGAACGCGGACCTGGTCCTCTCGTACCTGGAAGAGTCAGGAGTCGATGCGCCTCGCGTGGACGTGGGCCAGGTGGAGAAGCTGCTGAGGCTCATCTCCGCCAACGAAGACGGGGTGGACAGCGAAATGTGCCTCGTTCACGGGGACCTCAACTTCGCCAACGTCATTTGCGATGACGGTGACAACATCTGGTTCATCGACTGGACCCACAGCGGCCTGGCGCCGCTCGAGCTGGACTTCGCAAAGTTCGAAAGCGACGCCAAGTTCGTCATGAGCAAGGAGTTCGAGCTCGACGACCTTCCGCGGCTGCAGAGGTTGGAGGAGTATCTGCTGTCTCACCCGATTCCCGCGGCCGCAGCCAACCTTCCGGATGACCTGAAGTTCGTGAAGTGGGACCTCCGGTTCCGGAAGATTCTGGATGCCGTGCGGCGGATCCGGGAGAGCTGCTTCGGTCTTAAACGAACCGACGACTGGCTCGTCTACCGAATCGCCCTGCTCCGCTACGCCCTGCACACGCTCAGCTTCGACAAGCGGCGCGACCGTGGGGAGTGCGAGCCGCAACAGCTGATGCACGCTCTTTATTCGGTGCAGAGCCTGGTTTTCGATCTCGTAGCCGACGACTTCCACCTGAAGATCAGGGCTGAACGGCCTCCCTCCTACCCGCCAAGGC
>JARFQS010000046.1 GCA_029287645.1 Thermoanaerobaculia bacterium
AGGTTCCCGACGGCGCCTCCCATGATCAGGGCCAGCGCTGTCAACAGCAAACGATCTTCGGACGGCGTCCTGGCGAAGACGTAGCCGACCAGGGTGAGTGCCGCGATGCCGAGCAGGGCCAACACGAGCCAGCCCCAGCTACTGCCGTGGGCAGCGAACATTCCGAAGGCCACACCGGTGTTCTCGACGTAGATGAAATTCAACAGGCCCGGCACCACGACGAAGGGCCCCTGGTCCGCGAGGCGGCTCTCTACGAGCCACTTGGTCCACTGATCCAGCACGATGACCGCGAGGCTGATCAGGAGGTACCTGGCCTTGAGACTCGAGATTGGAGTCATCCGGGATCCTTCTCGGCAATGGCCACGGCCGCGGCATAGGCCCCGTCATGGGTGATGGAGATGTGAACCTGGGCGATACCGAGCTCCTCTGCGTGCATTGCGGCCTTGCCATGCAGGCGGACCGCCGGGGCTCCTTGCGCTTGCTTGACAACTTCGACCTGAGAGAAGCCCAGACCAGCGGCCCATCCGGTGCCCAGCGCCTTGAGAACGGCCTCCTTGGCTGCAAAGAGTCCGGCCAGGTGCTGCGGGAGGGCGCTGTCTCCTCGCGGCTCGACTTCACCGGGGCGGCAGATTCTCCGCACGAGCCTGTCCCCGTGGAGTGTGTAGATCCTCTCCATGCGGGCGATCTCGACCATGTCGAGGCCAATTCCGGAGATTCCGTTCATCGTTGGCAGCTCATCGGGGTATTGAAATCCAATCGGACGGTTCGTCCTGCGGAGGAGATTCTAACTCCAACAACGGTTCGAGCTCACTGGAGATCAGGACGACTGCCGAGATCTCCTCTTCAAGGCCATCAGGTCCAGATCGTGAGCTGCCCAGACGAGGTGGACGACACCGAAGCCACTGAGAAGTCCGCGTACTACCGGCTTCAACAGGTACTCCTGGAGCTGTGGGTCCGGGACGTGGAGGATCAGGCGTTCCCAACCTCCCCCCCACGGCAAGAGCAGCAGGATTGCCCCCGCCTCGATGCAGTAGAGGATGAACAGGATTCGTCCTAGAGAATCGAGCCGCATGTGCCGCCCGATTCTATTCGACGCCGGTCTCGATTCCTCGAGTCACTTGGGAGGAGGAGAGGAACTGCCGCGAGACACGGCCGAGGAGCGGGCACCGCCGTTGCTCGAGGACCGGCCACCCGAGCGAGTCGAGCCGGTACTTCTGCGAGCCGAAGAGCCCGCCGAGGCACTGCTCGAGCTTGATGGCGCGCTTCGAGACCGTATGCCGGATCGCTGCGGGCCGCTGTACCCCGGACTGCTCCCAGACCCTCCATACGATCTCCTGGTCGTGGAGAACCGCGATCTCGTGCTCTGGGAGCTCGAAGAACCGTACCCCGGGCTACTGCCAAACCCACCGAAGTACCTTCGGGAGGTAGGACGCTCGGTCCAGGACCTCTGGGTCTGGGTCTGGGTCTGGCCGTAGCCCGGACTGGATCCCAGACCGCCACCGGTGGCTCGGTGTGTCGGACGGACCAACGTGGTCGTTTCCTTGCGGCTGCGTTCCCGATAGGTTCGAACACCATCCCACACCCTGCGAGAGGTCGTTTGGCTCCCGGCGGAAGGCGTCGAGCCCAGGGTCCGACGATTTCGCCAGTCGGCAGCGCCTGGATTCTCTGCAGGGGAGGGTGCTCTCATCGAGCCAATCGCGGTGCTGGAACCGCCTGATTTCGTCAACGGGTCGGCCGTCTGCGCTGACCTGGAAAGAGCGGCCGAGGTTTTGGAAGCTGAGGCTCCGAGGCTCCGTTGCGCGGTACCCGCTCTAGAGTCGCGGTCGAACGAAGAGCGAGAGTTGGATTGGATGGCGGTCATCGACACATCGCGCGAGCCCGAGTGAGAGGTCAGAGACGAGCCGCCCCGCAGGCGCGGCATGACGGCCTGTTCCACCTGCGGCGACAGTCGACGCGTGCGAGCCACCCAGGGCGTGACATCGGGTAGCTCTCCGGCCCCTCGCTGGCCGCGGGCGTCTACCCGTGATGCCGTGAGGGCGTTCATTGCGGCCCTGGGCTGGTTCCAGAGATCGGGAGTGAGGGGCCGGGTGTCGGTAGCGATCACCCCGCGTGGAACTTCCTGAAAAGCTCCCATATTGCTGAGCTGGGCGCCAGTGTGGTGGTACCGGTCGTAGTGGACCGCGTGGGGTCCCCGATGGCGACCGAAGTGACGGTGCTTGCAGAAGTTCCAGTGCGCCCAAGGGTGTGGTCTACCGCCAGCCCATCCAAAAACTCCGTGACGGTAGCCGAAGCCCCAGCTGGAGCGATAGCTAGGCCAGTAGTAGTGGGTGTAATACGGACGCGGCACCCATCCGACATAGGTCGGACCCCAGTACCAGAAGACGGAAGCGGGCGAGTACACCGGTCCTGGATACCAGACCCAGCCCCAGCCAGGGGCGAGATCCCATCCGCCGTAATGATAGGTGACCCAGCCCCAGGGCTCTGTCGACACCCAGGTCAGGCCGCTGGGTGAGTGAACCCACCAGCCGGCGTGATAGGGGCGCCATCCCGCCGCCACGTAGGGACGCCATGCGGATCGCCCGCCCACGCTCACCCAGTGACCACTCCTGGCGAGAGGCGCGGCAGCATAGGCGAGAGACGGATCGACGTACTGCGAGTCAGCGGAACTGACCTGGGCGAGCAGATCGTCCCCCCACCGCTCGAGCTCGTCGCGTACTCCGGCTCTCTCGACTCTTACAACCGGTGAAGTCGACCCTTCGATGGTTGTCTGCTCCCCAGATCTCATGATCGAGGACCCGTGCTCGGTCATCACCTCCGCGAAGCCCTCTCGAACGACGACCTCGCTCCAGTCGGTCCCATTGGTACGGATGCGGTAGGTACCCTTCTTCTGGAGATAGACCGAGGCATTCAGCGTGTCGACCCGAAATGCCTCGGAGTTGGAGGTGTCACTGGGCAGTACCAGCTGGACCTCGCCCCTCAGGAGCCGAAGGACACTCAGCTGATCCTCGGAGTCAGCGGACAGCGCGAGTTGTTGTAGGGAAAGCTCGGAATCACCGTCTAGGCGCAGGTAGGTGCCGTCCGGGAGTAGGGTTTCGACACGGCTGCCGTAGGGAACGCGAATCTCGTCGCCCACCATGAGAGGGTAGTTGGAGACCAACTCGACGAGTGTATTGCTGCTCGCCTGCATCAGGTCGGCGCGACCCTCGATGACACGGACGAAGCCGTAGGAAGTCTGGTCTTGCGCCGACCACGAGGCTGCTGGGAGGATCAGGACGGCGAGAACCAGACCGAACAGGCCCGAGAGCGGAATCGATGGGCGATGCGGGCGTGTCGTCATGGTGGCCTCCTCTAGATTCCCAATTTCTCCATCGCAAGACAAGTACAGCAAGAAATGGACCATCGACCGCAGTGGAGAGCATCTGAGGTGAAGGTCGGGCGCGAAGATGTCGCTGGCCATTGGTTTCTCAGGCCCTTGGCTGGTTGAGATTCCCTCCGGCCGAGGAGGGCGACTCCGCTATAATCAGTCGCTGGCTTGCCGCCGATTGTGGCTTTTCTCTGGCGGCACTGTCACCTTGTGTACACACGAGCATGATGCCGCAGCTCCTCTTCTAAGGTCCATTTTCGCGTCATAAACGAACCGTGTCTCTCAAGAAGTGGTTTGGCAGTCAAGCGGCCCGGGGCAAGCCGGAGGTCCTCGATGTCGACGACCTGATCACCCTTCAGCGCTACGAGGAGGCGGAGGCGGAGCTGCAGAGGTCCCTCAGCAAGAGCCCGTACGATCTCCGGTCCCGCCAGAAGCTGGCAGAGCTCTACAAGAAGACGGATCGTCTCGACGAGGCGGCGAAGGAGTACATGGAGATCGCGGACCGATACGCCAACGAAGGCTTCCATGACAAGGCCTTGGCGCTCCTGGCCCAGGTGTCCAAGCTGACGCCGGTTGCGGACAAGGTCTGGCCGAAGGTCGAGCGCCTTCGTCGAGCCAAGAAGCTGGAGCAGCATCGGCCCGCCATCATGGAGGCTCTGGTCGGCAGGCGTAGTGGAAGCCCGCAGAGCACGGCAGCATCGATTCAGTTCGACAAATTGTGGACGAGTCTCTCGCGAACCAGGCTGGTGGACAGGCTGGAGGCAGAGCAATTGACGCAGCTGTTCAGGGCCTTCAGATTCGAGACCGTTGAGGGGAAGGAAGAGATAGCTCGCCGAGGACAGACACTCGAGGCGATGTTCTTTCTGGCATCCGGCACGGTAGAGGTCGTGGTCACGCTTCCCGGCGGCAGCACGCCGGTGCTGCGCGCCTTGGAGCCCGGAGCGATGTTCGGGGAGCAGGCCCTCTTAGAGCACAAGCCCTGGGTGGCCACCTACCGCGCAGCTGAGAAATCCTTGGTGTTGAAGCTGGATCGCCACGGACTGGAAACCGCACTCCACGGCAATCCCGATCCGCGCGGGCTTCTCCAAGCTCTCCGCGAGCAGCAGATGGATTCCCAGGTCGCTGAGGCCGTGGGAAAGGCTCTGGTGGAGTGAGGATGGCCCTGCTACCCATCAAGATTCATCCCGATCCCGTGCTGAGGGTGAAGTGCGCGACGGTCGAGACCTTCGATGGAGATTTGAAGCGTCTCGCTGAGGACAAGATCCAGACCATGAATGCCGCTCCCGGAGTAGGTTTGGCGGCCTGCCAGGTCGGTCATGAGATCCGGCTCGCCATCGTGGATCCGAGCGCCGGCGAGGACCCCACTGCGTTGCACGTGCTGGTGAACCCCGAGATCGTCGAGGATCGGGGCCGAGTCATCGACGACGAAGGATGTCTGTCGATCCCCGGGATTACGGAAAAGGTGGCTCGGCCCACCTACGTGAAGATCGAAGCCCAGAACCTCGAGGGCGAGACCTTTGTCCTCGAAGGTGAAGAACTGATGGCGAGGGTCATCTGCCACGAAGTGGACCATCTCAACGGGGTCTTGTTCATCGACCGGCTGGCGGGCCTGCGCAAGGAACGGGTCAAGCGCAAGATGAAGAGGATGGCGCGTGACCAGGAAGCGGTCGGATGAGACTCGCGTCGCGAGCGGTTCCGTGGGTCGCCCTGGCGGTGGTCGCGATCTTCTTCGGCTCCTTCGGTTGCGGTGGGGGTGGCGGAGGTGGTGGAGGAGGTCCCACAGAGCCGCCACCGCCGTCCTCGGGTGTGCAGTTCACGGCGGATGCACCTGCGGGCGCCAACTCGGTCTATCTGGGGCAGGGCAGCAGCTCCGTGGCCAATCGCTTCAGGCTCGACGTCAAGGCTTCGCAAGTGAGCGATCTGTACGGGGTGAGCTTCAACCTCGAGTATCCAGAGGCCCGGCTGCGCTTCCTCCCGGGCAGCACGAGTGAGGGCAGCTTCCTGAGCTCGAACGGCTCGACAGACCTGATCGTCGAGGAAGATTCGCCGGGCCTGATCGTCGTCGGATTGAGTCTGTTGGGGGATGTCGAGGGCCGAGATGGCTCGGGGACTTTGCTATCCCTGGAGTTCGAGACCCTCAGCGCTGGATCCGGGCCCATCCAGATGAGACAACACGACGCGGTCAACTCCACGGGCGATGTGATGGACCAGGTCGAGTGGATCGGCGGCACGGTCAACGTCTCGGGCTAGGCAGCGGAGTTCGTATGCAGACACCTGTCTTCTCCAACACCCTGGGCCGGCGCCCCAGCCAGCTGGAGACAGTGGTACCCGGCGAGGTCCGCATGTACACCTGTGGACCGACCGTCTACGACACGTCGCACATCGGCAATATGCGGACGTTTCTGTTCGAGGACGTGTTGAGGCGGGGCCTGCAATTCTTGGGCTGGCAGGTCGAGCAGGTCATGAACCTGACCGATGTCGACGACAAGACCATCCAGGGAGCGGCGAGCGCCGGGGTGTCACTGAGTGAGTTCACCCGGCCCTTCATCGAGGCCTTCTTCCAGGACCTGGACCGACTCCACATCCAGCGGGCGGAGCACTACCCCCGAGCCACCGAGCACATCGAGGAGATGCTGGAGCTCATAGGGAGGCTGGTGGAGAAGGGATTTGCCTACGAGAGTGATGGCTCGGTCTTTTTTCGAATCGCCCAGGACGAGGACTACGGCAAGCTCTCTGGCTTCGACCTGAGTCAGGTGCGGCAGGGCGAGCGAGTCGCCTCCGACGATTACGACAAGGAAGACGTGCGGGATTTCGTCTTATGGAAGGGGGCCAAGGAAGGTGAGCCCGCCTGGGACTCACCCTGGGGCCCGGGTCGACCCGGATGGCACCTCGAATGCTCGGCGATGGGTATGAAGTATCTCGGCGAATCGTTCGATATCCACTGCGGAGGCGTGGACAACATCTTCCCGCACCACGAGAACGAGATCGCCCAGAGCGAGTCGGCCACAGGCAAACCCTTCGTGCGGACCTGGATTCACGCCGAGCACCTGATCGTGGACGGCGAGAAGATGTCGAAGTCCCTCGGCAACTTCTACACCCTGCAAGACCTGATCGACCAGGGTGCCGACCTGCGGGCGCTGCGCTACCAGATGCTGAGCGTGCATTACCGGAAGAAGCTCAATTTCACCTTCGAGGGTCTGGCCGATGCGGGCGCGGCGCTCAAGCGCCTCGATGAGATGCGCTTTCGGCTGCTGTATGCGAACGAGAGCGAAGCTGGAGCAGATTCGATCCTCGTTCCAGCCTGCGATAGGCTCTTGAAGGAGTTCGGCGATGCTCTCGCCAACGACCTGAACACCTCCGAGGCCCTGGCGGCGCTCTTCGGATTCGTCCGCGAGGTCAACCAGGGAATCGACGGCGAGCGCCTGGTGGCGGGCGATCGTCAGCGGGTGCTGGAGTCCCTGGACCGCGTCGACGAGGTCCTCGGTGTCCTGGATGCCGACGCGTGGCGCGAGGCCGAGAGTGACGGGCTGAGCGACGCAGAGATCGATCAGCTTCTGGTGGACCGCCGGGAAGCGCGAGAAGCGCGAGACTTCGTACGAGCCGACGAAATCCGCGATCAGCTCACGTCCCAGGGCATCGTCCTCGAAGACACGCCGACCGGTACGCGATGGAAGCGTCAGTGAGCGGCGCCGGTAGGTTCCGACGACAGCAGAGCACGCATGATCGGGGTCGCACGGCCGAGGCCGACGGCGTACGCTGGCTAGAGGAGCAAGGCTTCGAGGTCATCGCACGCAACGTAAGAACCAAGGCAGGGGAGCTCGATGTCGTCGGCCTCGACGGTGACACCCTCGCCTTCGTCGAGATCAAGGCCCGATCGACGCGGCAGTTCGGTCCTGCAGCGACTGCTGTTCCACCGTCCAAGCAACAGCGGATTGCTCGCGCCGCGGCACTGTATCTGACGAGGCACCCTCATCCAGGACCCTGCCGCTTGGATGTGCTGGCTATGGACATGGGGGCGGCGGGTTGGTCCTTCCATTGGATTCGGAACGCCTTCGAGGCCAGGTGAGCCGATGGGACTGTCGAGCCGACCTTGACACGCCCAGCTGCCAGCAATAGTCTCTGTAGTTCCACGAGCGGGAATAGCTCAGTGGTAGAGCACAACCTTGCCAAGGTTGGGGTCGCGGGTTCAAATCCCGTTTCCCGCTCCAAATAGATCGAGTTCTTTGCACAGGGCCGGCGCCGAGCATCGGCCCTTTCGCATCTTCAGGCGACGTGGCCAAGTGGTAAGGCAAGGGTCTGCAAAACCCTCATTCGCCGGTTCGAATCCGGCCGTCGCCTCCAAATAAGAACTTAATAAATCAATCATTTAGC
>JARFQS010000173.1 GCA_029287645.1 Thermoanaerobaculia bacterium
CAGCGCTACCAGGGTGATGGGCGAGATCTTCGGGATGAAGACCCGCTCGTACCAGTCACGGCCCTTGGCCTTGACCAGGACCAGGCGCGTCAGCATGCCGGCCAGGATTGGGAGCCCCAGGTAGATGAAGTCGCTTTCGGCGACCTGGCCCATGCTGATATCCACGATCGAGCCCTCGAGACCGAACAGGGGCGGCTGCTTGGTGATGAAGATCCTGGCGTAGAGGCTGTAGAAGAGAACCTGGAAGACGCTGTTGAAAGCCACCAGCCCGGCGGCATACTCCGAGTCACCCTTGGCCAGCTCGTTCCACACGATGACCATGGCGATGCAGCGCGCCAGGCCGATCAGAATCAGGCCCACCATGTACTCCGGCTGGTCGCGTAAGAAGATGATCGCCAGCACGAACATCAGGATGGGGCCGATGATCCAGTTCTGTACCAGCGACAAGCCCAGGATTCGCCAATTGCGAAAGACATCCGACATCTCTTCGTAACGCACCTTTGCCAGGGGTGGATACATCATCAGGATCAGTCCGACCGCGATGGGTATGTTGGTCGTACCGACGGTAAAGCGCCCCCAGAAATCGGCCACGCCCGACCACAGTGCACCCATCGCCACGCCGATCCCCATGGCACCGAAGATCCACAGCGTCAGGTATCGATCCAGCAGAGAGAGCTGCTTCGAAACGCCTTCTTGGGTCGTCATTCCGCTCTACGCTCCTCTATGATCCCTTCGGGTAGGCTCTCTACGAACTCTCGAATCTCATCGCGGACCCTTCGGTAGCAAAGCAGGGCCTCCTCCTCAGAGGCGGCCTGCTCTGCGAGCTTCGGGGGGTCATCGAAACCTCGGTGAACGATCCGAGCCCTGCCCGGAAACACCGGGCAGCTCTCGTGTGCCCCATCGCAAACCGTCACGACGCAGTCGATATCGACATCGAGCAAGTCATCTACGGCCTTCGATCGATGCTCGGAGATATCCACGCCGGCCTCTCGCATGACTTCGACGGCCCGCGGATCGAGGGACTTCGGGACTGTCCCAGCCGACCAGGTCTCGATCAGGTCTCCCCGAAGATGCCGGGTCCATCCTTCCGCCATCTGACTGCGGCAGGAGTTCCCGGTGCACAGATACAACACCTTCAGCTTCGATAGCACGCCGACAGCTCCTCGAGATCCTTATCGCATACGGTTCGGAGACGTTCACGATCTCTGAGAGTGACCGGATCCTCCGCAAGCGCTTCCAACGTCTTGTCCAGCACCTGCCGCACCTGATCAGGGGACTCCTCCCCCGCGAGCCGGTAGAAGTGCCACCGACCCTCCTTGCGGCGCTTCACGAGACCGACCTGCTGCAAGTGGGTCATGTGCTTCGAGACCGTCGAGGGCGCGAGCTCCAGCAACTCGATCAACTGGCAGAGACAGAGCTCTCCCTCCGTCAGCGCCATCAGCGCACGGACCCGGCTCTCGTCACCGAGTGCTTTGTGGAGATTTAGAATTGCCTGCACGGATCGAGACTCACTTTGCTATGTGGCGAAGTATAGAAGAGTAGTCACTTCTCGGCAACTGCTCGCAAAGCTCATCGACGGATCATCGAGCGTGTTAGGGTGCCTCCCTTCCGTCTCTGAGGAGCTCTCGAGACGAGCATCCATCTCATGCGACCCTTCGAAACCCTCGACCGCTCCCCTACAGCCGACGGCACGGTTCTCTCGCTGCACCACCGGGACGGTGATTACTTCATCCATCTCGATGGCGAGGAGTTGATGTCGACCCGTCGCACGGGTTCCGAATCTGCTCTGGCGACTCTGGCCTGCCAGAGGCTACAGGACCTGAGGCGACCACGCGTGCTCATCGGCGGCCTCGGCTTCGGTTACACACTACGTGCGGCGCTCGAGGCTGTGCCGCCTGGGGCCGAGATCGTCGTCGCCGAGATCTACTCCTCTGTCGTGAGGTGGAATCGCGAATTCCTGGAGCCGTTGCACCGACAGACATTGGAAGACGAGAGGGTCGTGATCCAGAACGCCAATGTCTGGGACCTCCTCGATGGTCGACAATCGTTCGATGTCATCCTGCTCGACGTTGACAACGGGCCGTCCGCCTGGTGTCTGGGCTCGAACGGCCGACTCTACGATCGGAAGGGTTTGGAGAGGATACAGGCCTCACTGACGCCCCGAGGTGTTCTCGCGGTCTGGTCGGCGTACGCCGATGAGGACTTTGTGAAGCGATTGAAGAAGAGCGGCTTCTCCACCCGAGTCGAGCGCGTCCGGGATCATCACCGCAAGGGCGCTCAGCACACGATTTTTATCGCCTCGAGGGCCGCTGAATGGTCCTGAAAAGTCCCTTTCCGGCGCCTGCCAAACCCTGACCTATCACCGTGCCAAGGCCGATAGAGACAGGCCCATATCCAATAGAATCAATCATTTTGACAATCGACCCGGGCCGGCCCATACTGTTCCTGGTCTTCGAAAAAGGCAAACTCACCGCGAGGTGAGGACGCAAAGCTTTCGGTCTCCGAAGTACCACAGACAAGAGACGGCTGGGCTGCCGAAGAATCCCCCCGATGGATGGGGAGAGCAACTGCCATGCTTCGAATTCGCTTCGACACCAGCAGCAC
>JARFQS010000208.1 GCA_029287645.1 Thermoanaerobaculia bacterium
GTGTGCTGCTGCATATGATCGTATCGACGGGGCCAGTCCAACTCGAGGAGTACCTTCCCGACTGCAACCTCACCCGCCACCAAGTAGTGCCGGATCTCTCCATCCCGCTTCCGGACATCGTCGACTCGCACTCCGCTCAACCAACCGTGGTCGCAGGGTTGCCCGCCTCCCTCCGGGTAGAGGATCGTGTCGTCCAAGAGAGCGTAGACTCGGTTCCCGTCTCGCAGCACCTCCAGGACCTCGACCTCCAACTCCTTGCGGTAGGGCGCGGTTTCGTAGCTCAGTATCTGCTTCATCGGCGGTTCGGAGAGCGACTCTCCACCTGGCCACTCACCAGGCTGGAGCTACTCCGATGTGGGATCCGACCGGCCCGCGTCGGCGCCATGAGCCAGCTGATCGATCGATTGCGGATGTGAGAACAAGTATCCCTGGCCGTAGGCGAATCCCATGCCTCGGCAAACCCTGGCTTCCTCTTCCGTTTCCACCCCTTCGGCGATCAAGTCGATGCCGAGGTCCAGCGCCAGCTCTGCCAGACTGCTCAACAGGCGCCGTCGCGCAGGTGGGGCGCCATCGATGTCCTCGATCAGACTGCGGTCGAACTTCAAGAAATCGGGTGGCACATCGGCCAACTCGAGAAGGCGCGCCTGCCCAGCCCCGAAGTCGTCATAGACGAGAAGGATGTCGAGTCGCTGAAGCTCCGCCATGAGGCGCTGGACCATCTTCGAGTCGGTCACCGCGGCTTCATGAATCTCTATCGCCATCCGGATCTGCGGGAACTCCGATCTCGCCTTCTCCAGAGAGCCGAGGAGACGATCCTCTCGAAGCTCCCGGGGGTGAGTATTGAAGAAGAATCGGGGTCCACCCAGGAAGGAAACACACTCCGGGAAGCTGTGCTGGCGTAAGAGCTCACTGAGCTCGACCTCGACACCGATGACCGTCGCCAGATCGAAGAGCTCGTAGGGTGCCGTGGGACGACCTTCATGATCTCCCCGACCCAGAACCTCGTACCCCAGCAACTCTCGCTTCGAGAGCCCTACAATCGGCTGGTAGACGTGCTTGACAGCCGCTTGATCGAGAAGGACACGGAGCCTCTCCGCCTTCTCGACGACCAGCTGAGGCATCTTCGAGCTGATGATGGCCGTCGAACCGATCAGCGAATCGCTACTTTCGGCTTCCATCAGGCCGATACGAAACTCGAGAGTAGCGAAATGCAGGATGTCCCCTTCATCCAGTGGGGATTCTCCAGTCAGTGGCTCCTGGTTCAGGAATGTGCCGTTGGTGCTCCCAAGGTCGCGCGCCATCAAGCGGCCCTCGTGCTCGTAGAGCTCGGCGTGTCGAAAGGAGACCACCTGCAGCGGCAAGGTCAGCTCCAGGCCGGCTTCGCGTCCCACCCTGAAAGGTAGTGAGTGGATCGGCACGCGGTACAGCCGCCCACTTTCGTCCATGAACCCCTCCAGGTACCAGAGAGGCTTGTTGAGAGATCGAGTCAGGTCGCTCACCTTGAGTGCGTCTCCGAATCCCTGGGGATCGCCTTCAACCGACTGGACGGACTCCTCATTCTACAGGCTGGCCTCCATCCTCTCTGCTCAAGATCTAACAGCAGATTCGAGGTCCTCTCCGGGCACACGCCCTGACTTACCTGCCAGCCACCTCGAGAGTCACCGGCAACAGCAATGGAGGAATCCCGTGCTCCCCCATCCGTCCATTCAGGGTCGGGAGGGCACCGCTGAACAGTGCATTGATCTCTACCACCGCTGCAGCGAATTCCTCTTCCAGCTCCGCCACATACTCCATCTGCGCCGCGGTCGGTGCTGCGAACTGTCCGTCGATCTCCCTGGCCAGGGATCGTAGTCGTTCGCTCAGACGTGGACCCTGACTCCAGAACGGCTTGTCGTCCGCACGGGCGAGCCGATCCAGCAGGTCGGCCACCCCCTCTTCATACTCCTTCAGAGCGTCGAGAAGGTCCTCCGGAATATCCTGCTGCATATGCCTCGCGGTGGCACGCCGAGCTTCCAGCTGAGCGCTGACCGCATCGATGCGCCGAAGGCCATCGTTGAGTACCGACAGCTTCTCTTGTAGGGACTCGACCACTCGGAACTGTGTCTGGAGATCCTCGAGGCTGACGTCGACACTCGGATCGACCCCCACTTCGACGGGTGCCTCCAGGACCTCATCGTCCACGGTCAAGCGAACGGTATAGGTACCGGGCAGTACCCATGGACCCCGAGGCGGACCGCTGAATTCACTGACCTCGGGCTTCTCATCCGTGCGTTGGCGAGCTCCGTCCATGGCCAGGTCCCAAGCTACCCGATGGAGTCCCTTAGCCCGTCCGAGGGTCTCACCATCGAGCGTGCGGATCACCTCGCCGCCTGAGTCGAGAATCTCGACCTTGAGGCGCTCCTGCGTCGTCTCATCGCTGGAAGCAGTCGGCGCCTCGACATTTGCAGAGAGCTCGGACTCCTCGCCGTTCTCCCCGTCTTCCAGGTCCTCGCTGAGATAGTAGGTGATCAGAGCTCCGCTTGGCGGGTTCGGCGCTTTGTGGCGCCGATCTCCCAGGCCATAGCGGGTGAAGCGGGATGGATACCTGAAGGCCCGACGCATGTTGAACAGGAGATTGTCCTGACCATCGACAGCCGGGTCGAACTCCTGCAATGGAGTTGCATCATCGAAGACCCAGATAGCACGTCCATGGGTTCCCAATATGAGGTCGTTCTCCCTTGGATGGACGAGGACATCGTGGATCGACACCGTCGGGAGGTTCTTCAGGTGAAGACGGCGCCAGGTCCCACCCCGATCATGCGAGGTATAGAGTCCCAACTCGGTGCCGGCCCACAGC
>JARFQS010000245.1 GCA_029287645.1 Thermoanaerobaculia bacterium
CTCCGGATCGAGCTGTCCCAAGCTGCCCTGTGTCCCCAGTGCCACGAGATCGAAGGTGCCTACCGTGCCGGCAGCTTTGGCACCCCAGTCGATGTCCTCGATTCGACGACTGTAGAACTGGCGGATCCTCTGCTCGAAGCGTTCATTACCTTCGAGAAAGAAGGGACGCTTCTCGGGCACGAACAGCTCGAAACGGGTCAGATTGATCTGCTCCACATCGGCTTCGATGAGGGCGAAATCGGGATTCAGGGTCAGGTCGGCAATCAGGGAGCTGCGATACTTGAGGCGTACGTCGGCGCCCACCTCTCCATCGTTGTCGCCCCCCTCTTCGAGTACTCCGAGGGCATAGGGGATGAACTGCCACCACTTCGAGGCGGATCTGGGTGGAGACATCGAGGTCAGAGTCCCGAAGGCCGAGACCCGCCACTCGGTCTCCCCCGGGCCGGACCAAACGCTTGTTTCGAGCCGACGGGGGTAGATGCGCTGGAAGTTCACTCCCCAGGTGCGGTCTTGGCCGGAGGCGTAGCGCAGAACTGCGAATGGGATTCGGAGCTCGGCGGACCAGCCGTCGTCGGCGGGGGCTGCGGCATTGTCCCAGGCTGCATCCCAGCGATCGTCGACGGTCCGTCCGTTGTTGGCCAGGGTACCGTCGAACTGGGTCCCCAGGAGATTGGTGCCGAAGTAGTAGCCCGAGACGCCGTCGTGAAAGGTGTCGAGCATCACGAACAGGGTGTCGTCCGAATCGAGCTCACCGTCGCGATTGGTGATGGATGCGGCGATTCGTTGAGGATTGTCGTCCTGGCAGCGGAATGCTATGTAGAGGGCCTCGTCGTCGTAGCCGAGGAGGACCGTCGTCAGGGCCGGCGAAGGCTCACCCCTGACGGGCTTTACCTGCAGAAGGCCTTCGACCTCGGCGGCCGTCGCCCAGGCTGAATCGTTGAGTTTGCCGTCGATGGTCGGTGGCGTGTCGAAGCGGACAGCTGCAATTTCGGGAGCTGACTCCGAGGGGAATGCTGCCGCGGCTGTGAGTCCAAGGACGACCGTGGCGACGGCTAGGTGCCGAGGCCGACTTCCGAGGCTCGGAATCTCCGAGCCCTGTGCTTGCATCCCTCCTGGAGGGTCGGGTCCGCCCATCCGGGCCCTAGTCTACGCCTCTTCCGACAAGCACAATCCCCTGGTCTCGGGTTTGTGACTGACTACTGAACCGTCGAAGACCAGCTCGAAGTATCCCCTGATTCGAAGCCATCGGTGAAGATGCTTGCGGCTGCGAAATTCAGAAGCACGACGGCGGCGAGGGGCTGACCGTCGCTCTCGATTTTGGCGGCGTAGAGGCCGTCGGGCAGCTCAGCGTGGGAGAGAGAGGACAGGTCGATCTCGATCGATTCATCAGCGCCCAACATGAAGGGGGCCAGTGAATGCGGATCCGGCGTTTTGGACTGCGGTGAGCTCGTGCTTCCGTTGGCATCGGTGAATGTGACCGTGATCTCTGTAGGACCGGCGCCAACGTTGAAGATGTTGAAGTAGCTACTGCCGATCCGACCGCGTGCAACCCCACCGGCGTTCTTCAAGGCAAGGGGAGTAAAGAGCTCACCGCCCTGATCGGGAGTACACCTCGCCGCGTATCCAGCAGTCTGATCACCATCGGTCGAAGTGTCTCTCATATCGACATATACGAAGAGTGGTTGGTCGCCGTCCGCCAACATGCCGCCCCTGTAGCCGATCGGAAGAGTCGCATCCAGGGCCAGGACGCTCTCGAGGGGATCCAGGGTTGTTCCCGACCCCGCCGCGTCTTCGTATTGCCAGCCCGCGTTCGCCATGGCGTTGCCCACGTTGGTGAGGATCGAGGTGGTGGAGCGGCCTTGGCTTTGCAGCATTGTCGCCGGTGCCACACAGGTACCGCCGGTGGCTGGCAGTCCTTCGATGATGAAGACGTCGGGGAAGTCGAGATCACGGATCTCTTGTAGATCGGCGATCGGTTGGTCCGAGGTAACAGTGCAGTTGAAGTTGGGTTCGAAGTGTGTCTGTCCCTCCTCGTCTCTGATCACGCTTTGATTGACACCGACCATGAAGTTCGAGACGTGACCATCTGTGCAGCTCACGTTCACCGTAGCGGATTGGATTCCTGTGTTTTGGATGACGAATCTCGTGGCTCGGCCTATCCCGCTGCCACCGTCGTAGAAGGCCTGTGTCAGAAACGTGGTCGAGGATCCCTGATTGGTGCCTCTGCTCGCCGCGGTGCTGGTCTCGTCGCTTTGGACGAAAGCAACCGCGACTTCCTTATCGGAGCTGACAACAGCCGAACCGAGATATCCGCCGGGCAGGGCGGCAAGACTCGAGGTCGAGACCACCGAGGGTGCCCCAGCGGGAATCTGTAGGTTCACGACGTGATCTGCGGTTGCGGAGTTGGAATAGAAGCTGACACCGACATTAGCTTGGTTGGTCTCGCTGAGGTTCTGCACGGCGATGGTGGTGTACCAACCCGAGGCGTTTTTCTGAACCAGCGGTACATGGGACTTGGTGTCACCGTGGTTGGGAACGGCTGGGTAGGCAGCGTTGGACGGGTCGTTCTGTGCCTGAAGTTGTGCGCTGCTGGAAAGTGTCAGGCACACGACAGTGGCAAGGACAGCGTAGCCACGAGTGCGTTTCAGCATCCGAGGACTCCTTTCTTCTCCCGACTGAAAGTGCAAAAAGCTGGGCGTAGGGTATCAGACGGGTCGGAGTCTCCCTTCTGGGCGGCCAGGAAAGGTCGGATATCATCGCCCCTGTTGTTCCTGAGAATCGGATCGTCTCATCTCATGCCGCTGCGAGACTTTCTCGTCATGAAACTCGATCGAGTTTCCCGCCAGCAGATCCACAAGACCTTTCAAGAGGCCTTCTCGGATTACGTGATGGATATGAGCTCGCTGACCGAGGAGCGCCTCCTGGTGCGTAGCGCCAAGAACGGGGTGGATTGGGAAGCGTCTGTGGGTGCCTTCGATGGGGAGCGAATGGTGGGATTCACCCTGATCGGCATCGATGAGTGGCAGGGTGGCATGGGGGCTTTCGATGCCGCGACGGGCATCGTGCCCGATTTCCGCGGGCAGGGCTTGGCGAGCGCCATGTTCGAGCATGCGTTGCCGGGCCTGAGGAACCGGGGTGTCGAGACCTTCGTCCTGGAGGTCATCAAGGACAACGAGTCCGCGATCCGCGCCTACCGCAAAGCGGGTTTCGAGATCAGCCGAGAGTTCAAATGCTTCGAGCTGCAGGTCGCAGAACTGCGGAGTGGGCCTTCCGACGCCGATTCATTTCAGATTCGGCCGGTGGACCGTCATGTCGTCTCCAGTCTTGCCGAGTGCGCCGAGTGGCCACCTTCGTGGGAGAACAGCTTCGCGGCGATCGACAGGCTCCAGGACGAACTGATCGTCGTTGGCGCTTTCGATGAGGACAAGTGCATTGGTGCCGCTGCCTACACGCCGCTGTTCAATTGGGTCCTGACGATCCTCGTGGACCCGTCCCATCGACGGCAGGGAGTGGGATCAGCTCTCATGGGAGAGCTCGTCAGGTCACTTCCAAGGGAGGTCGAGGCCGTGCGGCTGCACAATGTCGAGGCAACGGACGACGGGATGTTGGGCTTCCTGTCTGGTTTGGGATTCGAGCCACTGGTCGACCAGTACGAAATGACCCGACCTGTCTAGAGTCCAGCCTCGTTCCATCAGAATCGATAGATCCCGGAAACCACGAAGGAGTTGAACCAGGCGAAGTTGTAGACCTCGTCCGTGTCGGCTCCACCCTCGACCGTCCGATAGCCCGCCGTCAGGCTCCAGGATTCATCGAAGTCGTAGGCGAGTTTCAGTCCCAGGTCCACCGCTCTGCCGGGCCCGCCGGCAAGGCCGTCGAAGTCGAAGAGAACCCGCCAACGATCCGCCAGTTTCCAATGGGCCGCAAGGTGGAGAAGGGGAACGAACCCGACATCGGTGTCCTTGCTCGTAATGTCTCCCTGCCGTAGCTCCACCTTGGCGTCTCTGGCTTTGGCCGTGAACCCGACCCACCACCTCCACCGTTCACCGTTGCGGAACATGTATCGATACGACAGGCGCCAGGAATTGAACTGGTAGGTGGCTTCGGTCGGCTCACCGGGTTGGTAGGTCTCTCCCACGAAGTCCACGGCTTCGTCGAAAGTCCCCGTCTCTGTGTAGGACAAGGGAGCGAGAAGCAGACGCAGGCCATGCCGGGGCTTGATGTTCCAGGTGGCATACAAGCGACCTGTGAGCCAGGGTCCTCCGCCTGCCAGCTCCTCCAGAGAGAAGCGCGTTCCGGTCTCGTCGTTGGGGATCTGGACGTCGTTGCGGGTCTGCCAGACGGGGCCGGCCTCGAGCTCGATCTCGAAGCGGGGAACCTCCTGCGCGAAGGCCACGCTGGAGAGACCCATGACAGTGAGCAGAGCCAGGAATACTGGTTTGGGTATGTTGAAAGACAGGATCTTCATGGGGTTGATCTCCAGAAACGTTCAAAACGTTCATATAGTCTAAGGGTCAGAGCGTCGCCTGTCAAGCTCCTTGTGCCCTCACATCGATGCAGGCTGCTCCACGGGTGTCTTCTCGGTGGCGCCTCCAAACAGGCCCTTGACGTCTTCCAGAATCTGGTAGAGGGAGGGCACCAGGATCAGCGTGATCGCCGTAGCGAAGACGATTCCGTAGCCCAGGCTCACCGCCATTGGAATCAGGAACTTGGCCTGCATGCTGGTCTCGAAGATCATGGGTGAAAGCCCGAGAAACGTGGTGGCCGTAGTCAGCATGATGGGCCGAAAGCGGCGCATCCCGGCATCGCGGATCGCTTCACCGACCGACTTGCCGTCGGCCCGTAGGCGATTGATGAGATCGATCAGGATCAGCGAGTCGTTCACCACCACACCGGTCAGAGCGATCATGCCCATGACCGACAGAAGAGTCAGGTTCAATCCCATGATCAGGTGCCCCAGAACCGCGCCCACCAGACCGAAGGGGATCGCCGACATGATGATCAGGGGCTGCAAGTAGGACCGGAACGGAATCGCCAGGATGGCGAAGATGGCGATCTGTGCCACGAGGAAGTTACGGCCCATGCTGCTCATGGCGTCCTGCTGCTCGCGCTGCTCGCCCTCGAAGTCGTAGGTCAGACCCGGATACTCGCTGGCCAGCACGGGCATGACCTCGGTGCGCAGGTCGGCGTTGATCTCGTTGGCATTGGCCTGCGCCTCGTCCACATCGGCGGTGACAGTGACGACGCGGCGCCGATCCGTACGGTTGATGACCGCGTAGCCCCTTCCCTCTTCGATGCTCGCCACGGTCGAGAAGGGGACCTCACTGCCGTCCGGCAGGCGAACCCGCATCCTCTCGATGTCGCCCATCGAGCGCCTCTCGGCCTCGGGGTAGCGCACCATGACCCGGACGTCGTCGCGTCCACGCTGCACCCGCTGGACCTCCTGCCCGTAGAAGCCGGCGCGAACCTGCCGGGCCAGGTCGGACAGCGTGAGACCGACGGCTCGACCTTCTGGCGTCAGGGTGAGCTTGAGCTCCTTCTTGCCGGGGAGAAAGGAATCAGCCACGTCTTTGGTTCCCGGGTACTCGGCGATGATTCCTTTCAGTCGCTCGACGGCCGAGAGCAGGGTGTCGAAGTCGCGGTGAGCGAGTTGAACGCTGACGGGGTCTCCGGCAGAAAACAGGTTCGCCTGGAAGGTCAAGGACACTGCCCCGGGAACTTCCCCCACGAGGTCACGCCACTGGCTCAGCAGCACTGCCGAGCTGATGTCGCGATTCTCGGACCCCAGCAGCTCGATATTGACCTCACCGAGATGAGAGGAGTCACCCACGGTCGACCTCTCAGCCATCGGTCCGCCGCCGCCAGCCCTGGGCTGGTCACCGATGGTGGTGGACATATGCTGGATGACGGACGGCGCGGCCTCTGGCTGGCCCTCGTCGTGGTCGCGGGCCACCTGCATGGCAGCGTTCTCGACGCGCTCCAACACCTTGGCTGTCTGCTCGGCGGGAGTTCCCTGAGGC
>JARFQS010000276.1 GCA_029287645.1 Thermoanaerobaculia bacterium
CCCTCGAGATGCCGGTGGAGATCCTTCCGGCGCCGGCTACTGAAGATAGCCCAGAGCCTTGAGCTGGCTCTCGGTCTCGTCGTCCATCTCCCTCTCCGGTCGGGTCGCGCTGTCATCGGTGAGCACGGGGAACGGCTCTGCGGACCAGATCTGGTCCAGCGAGCGGCTCAGGCGCTGCGCCGCCTCGGGGAACTCGTCGAGGACGTTGACGGTCTCGCCTGGATCGTTCTCGAGATCGTAGAGCGTCAGGAAGACGCCTTTTCCACCCACCCAGCGCTGCTCGTCACCGGCGATCACGTTCATCAGCTTGAAGCGACGGTCCTGCACGATCTGCTGCCACTTTCGCTCGGTGGCATAACCGGCCTGCGAGAAGGCCGGCCGCGCGCCACGGCTCGAGCCCATGAGTCGGGGAGTCAGTGAACGTCCCTGCATCCAACGGTTCTCGTCCAATTCGACACCTGCGAAATCGAGAATCGAGGGTGAGAGGTGGATCAGCTCGACCGGATCCGGATCGACGTGGGGCTCGAGCACCCCGGGGTAGTGAAACACCAGCGGCACCCGGAGACCCGGTTGAAAACCGAACCGTCCATGGTCGAAGTAGTAGGAGTGCTCACCAAGGGACTCGCCGTGGTCGGAAGTCAGAATCGTCAGCGTGTTCTCCATCAAACCGCGGTCACCCATGAACTCGAATAGCTCACCGATTTTGGCGTCGGCGTAGGCGATCTCGGCGTCATACCGAGCGATGTAGTAGGCGAGGTCGGTGCGCTCGTTCAAGACCTGATCGGTTCCGATGCCGGCCATCTGACGGATCGGAACCTCCTTGATCTCGATCTGTTCCTCCGGGTCGAAATAGGCGTCGTTCTCGTACATGTCGGTCAGGGGCTCGGGCGCCTCGTAGGGAAAGTGGGGATCCAGATAGTGCACCCAGAGAAAGAAGGGCTGCCCCGGATCGTGGTCGCCTATCACGGCCTGGGCGAGTCGAGTCACCGAGCCGGCGCCTGTCGGGTCCTGACCGTCTGCGGGAGGGGTGAGTTTCCAGGTCTCGATGTAGGTGTCGAATCCCTGATCGAAATTGAACTCGCTGGCCACGGCACCGTTGGAGACGACAGCATGGGTGGCGAAGCCCTGCTCCTTGAGCACTTCCGCCAACATCTTGAACTCCTGGGGTAGCCGGAGTCCGACGCGCCGCACGATGCCGTTGTCCTTCGGGTAGGTAGCAGTGAAGATGGAGGCGAAGGATGGGGCTGTCTTGGGCCACTGGACGATAGCGTTGTCGAATCGCACACCCTCGGCGGCGAGAGCATCGATGACCGGCGACGTGTCTCGCTCGTAGCCGTAGCTCGAGAGGTGGTCGGCGCGCAGCGTGTCGATGGTGACGAGCAGAATGTTGCTTCGAGAGGGTGCGGCAGGCTCGCCGCAGCCTAACTGCAGGCTCAGGCCTATCAGCAACCCTACCGTGAGAGCGAATCGCATCCGATAGGTGGGGTGGTCTGGGTCTCGGCGGTTCACGGCGGTCGGCGGCTCTTGGTATCTCGGGTTTCTGACTCGAATCGGAGCTGGGGCGAGAGGCTCGAGCGCGACGTCCCCGGGCAGGAGCCAATCCGGTCGCGAATTATATCCAGTTTATCGGGTGCTGGCGGATCCGGCGGCCAGTGCTTTGCTAGAATCCCTGCGAGAATCTCGGGAGACCAATCGGTCCGTCTTCCCACCCGAATGCCCTGCCCAGAGCGGCCCAAAACCGGTGACGAATCCCATGCAAGGTAGTCAGGCGGCGGAACCCGCAGTCGCCAGGCGGCGCGACGTCTACCTGGCATTGCCTCTGTTCCTACTGTCTGTAATGGTCTTTCTCGGTGCCTTGACCTTCAATCGCCTCGAGTGGCCCTCCTTCGTCGGTGATGAGGCCACCTATCTCATGGCCGGTGAGAGCCTGGCGTGGGATCTGGACTTGAGCTTCGAGGCAGAGGACTACCGGCGCTTTCTAGGCCATTGGGACCGGGAGCCCGAGGGTCTCATCCTGCTGAGTGGCGACGAAGGGCGGCACATTTCGTTCGGCAAACCATTCTTCTATCCACTGGTGATCGCTCCCTTTCAGAGGCTTTCACCGGTGCGCGGCCCTTTCATTGCCAATGCCCTGATCCTGATTCTGGCCGGCATCATGGCAGGCCGGAGCCTGAAGGCCCGACTCGGAGGAGTGGCCTGGCTCTGGGTGGCGGTCTATCTGTTCGCCTCGGTCGCTTTCGCGTACATCTTCTGGGCCCACTCCGATCTGTTTCTGATGGCACTGACGGCAATGGCACTGAGCCTCGCCTTTGGGGGTTCCCATTCCCCCGGCGGAGGCGGGACTCTGCTTCGCTGGGCGTTGGTCGGTGTTCTGGTGGCGATCGTGGTGTTCAGCCGCCCGCTCTACCTGCCGCTCCTGGTACCGGTCGCGATGGCTGTGCCGCGCCAGCGACTCCGCAGGGGCCTGGTCGGTCTGCTGCTGGGGGTGACCTCGTTGATGCTCCTCTCGGTAGCCATCCACTGGGCCAGCGGACGAAGTGTGACGAGTTATGGCGCTCAGCGGCGGGGCTTCTACTCGAGCACCGGCTATCCTGGGGTCGATTTCGAGTCGGCGCAGTGGGTCTCCAAGCTCGAGGAGCTCGGTGATGCCGCCTGGGTCGAAGGGCGAAGTGTCTCGCGGCTACCCGATAGGGACGCCTCCCTATGGGCGTGGAACAGTCTCTACTTTCTGATCGGTCGGCACGTCGGGGCACTACCGTACTTCCTGCCGCTCCTGTTGGGTGTCCTCGGACGTCCCCGAAAGCCAGCGCAATGGGCTCTTCTCGTTGCGGTCATGGCCTGTGTGGCAGGCTTCTTTCTGTATCGTCCCTTCAACTTCTACGGCGGTGGGGGAGCGATCGCCAATCGGTATCTTCTACCTCTCTATCCAGCGCTGTGGTTTGTGGGCAATCGGACTGCGAAGGTCGGCCCTGCCCTGGCGCTGACGGCGCTGTCCGCCTTGTTCTTGTGGCCCCTGTGGAGCCAGCCCAGAGCGTTCCCTCTGAACGAAGACAGCACGTATCGCTACGTCTCGGCCGCCGCCAGGAAGATGCTCCCGTTCGAAACGACTCAGAGTCATCTGAAGCCATCGGGTCGGTCGGATGTCGTGCACAACCAGCTATGGGTGAAGTCGCTCGGCCCCTCGCTGCTGCCTAGCCGAGATGGGCGCGTCTTGCGGATGCAGGCCGACAATACGGGGCAGATTCTCATCGGGAGCGG
The DNA here is from genome assembly GCA_029287645.1 of Thermoanaerobaculia bacterium. Lineage (GTDB taxonomy): Bacteria > Acidobacteriota > Thermoanaerobaculia > Multivoradales > JAHEKO01 > JAUVRX01. The sequence continues at coordinate 3,259 of JARFQS010000276.1, forward strand.
CACTCCCCTCAGCCGGTTACGGCTCGAAACGTGGGGGCCGGGGTCCGACACTCTGGAGGTCGGAGGGGGGGCCATCGTCACCGACACGGAAGTTATCGACGACCTCCGTGTGCTGGATCTCGAGTTGGGCCGGCGTCGGGCGAGGCATCCCATGTGGTGGACCTGGGACCCCTACTACCTCTACCAACTGAACCTGAGGGCGGGAGAGGCCGCTGAGCGGTTCGTCCCGTTTTCGCTGTCGCCGCTGCCAGGGGAAATGGCTGGACACGATGCACCCTGAAATGACCACCGAGCCGAGGCCCTGGATCAGGTGGTTGAACCGCGCCTCGCTGGGTGCGGGTCTTGCCCTCGTGGTGGTCTGGCTGTGGGACATCTCGGGAGGTGAGCCGCCAATCCTCCTGTCTCGCGCGGTGGTCATCGTGGCTGCGCTCGCGCTGCTCGCGTGGGTGTCGGTCGCGGCTGCGAGGCTTTGGCTGAAGGAAGAGGGGCAACCGACTCTGACTGCGGGCCGGCTCTTGCTGCTGTTGGTCCTGCTCTCGCTGGTGGTGCGTCTGGTGGGCCTCGACTTCGAAGTCTCCGGACGCTACTACCGGGACGAGGGCATCTACTACGAAGCGGCGCAGCGCATCAACGAGGGAAAGCTCCTCCCCGAGTCGTTCATCTACGGTCATTTGCCCTACTATCTGCAGGCGATTCTGCTTTGGATCCAAGCGCTCTTCCCGCAGGCGATCCGCCGCCTTCTGTCACTGTTCTACGAAGTCGGTAACGAGATCGATGTCAGCTGGCTCCTGCTCAGAGGCCTGAGCGCTATGTTTGGTGCTCTCACGACGATTCCGGTGTTCTCGGTGGCACGCAGGATCGCGGGTCGGTGGGCGGGAGCTCTGGGAGGCCTGCTGATCGTCTTCTCGCCGATCTACAACGAGATCACCCATCTCATCATCAGCGATGTCCCATCGGCCTTCTTTGCGACCATGACGGTGATGTTCGTGGCTCGCCTGCTGGATGGCGAGACTCTCAGCGACTATCTGTGGGCCGGTGCTTGCGCCGGCATGGCGGCAGCGAGCAAGTACCCTGCGGGGATTGTAGCTGTCGCAATCGTGGCGATCTGGGTCTACTGGCGCATCAGAACGCGACGGTTCTCCTGGGACCTGGTCTGGTCCGGACTGGTCTCGGTGGCCGTGCTACTGGCCGCCATGCCTGCCTTCTGGGCTCATGCAGGAGCGGCATTCTCCGGTCAGGGTAAGGACCTGCTATTCGGAGTCCGTCAATATGCCAAGGGGGGTTGGATAGGAGTCAAGCCGCAGAGCAATGCGCTCTGGTATGGCGGCAATCTGGTGCAGAGCTTCGGGTGGCCCGCGGTGATCCTGGGTCTGGCGGGCGTCTTCAGCCTGGCTCGGCAAGAGCGAAGGCGCTGGCTCTGGATGGCTGTCTATCCGCTTGCCTTCTTGGTCCTGATGAGCAGTATGAGCATGGTCGTCAAGCGCAATCTCCTGCCGGCGATGCCGGCTATCGCGGCGCTCCTGGGAGCCGGCCTGATGGGCTGGAGTACGCGCCTACCCACCGGGATGAGGGGGCCCTGGCGAGGGTGGCCCATGGTGGCACTGAGCTTGATCAGCCTTGCCCTGCCGGTCTACCGTACGGTTCTCCAGGAGGTGAGCCTGGTTCGGCCGAGCACCCGGGATCTCGCCGCATGGTGGATCAACGGCAATCTGCCGCGGGGCACGGGCATCATCCAGGAGTCCTACACTCCTCACATCCACTACAAACGCTTCCAGAGGGCCAACAGCCGCTTCGCCGCCCGCTTCACTCTCGAGCAGCTCAGGGAGCCCCAGTGGGACTTCGTACTGCTGGCCGACAGCGCCTACCGACGTTTCCTGAAGCCCGAGAACTGGACGAAGCCGCATCACGAGGTCTATGCCGAGAGATATCGAGAGATTCTGGAATTCGACCTGGTTCGGGAGTGGCTACCCAGCCCGACCCGCATGGGTCCGAGGATCGGCCTCTACGCTATTGACTCTGATCCGCAGGTGTATCTCTCCGAGCACCGCTTCGAGCTCGGCGACGAGCCTTTCCGGTACCCCAGGGACGATGCCTATCTGCTTCTCAAACAGTACTTCGATGCCGGTAGCTACCAGATCTCCGTAGACGTCGAGCCTTCAGATGTCGAAGGTCGAGTGAGAATCGTGACTCGTGACGGCCGTGAGGCGGGCCAGGTCGAGCTCGTCGGTCGAGCCGGCTCCGTGAACCTGCCTTGGCGAGCGAAATACTTTCTGTATGTCTACCTGCCGGAAGGGACCGAGA
>JARFQS010000311.1 GCA_029287645.1 Thermoanaerobaculia bacterium
GGGGGGTCTACAGCTTTGACCGGGTCACGGTGGCTGGTGGCGTCTCGACGGTCGACGAGATCGCGGAAATCGACGCGATCGGCGCGGACGCTCAAGTGGGCATGGCTCTCTACAACGGCCAACTTCCCCTGGCGGACGCGATCGCCGCCCCTCTCACCTCGGATCGGCCGGACCGACTCTGGCCGACCGTCGTCTGCGATGAGGATGGGCGTGCTTTGGGCCTGGCCTACTCCAGCCTGGAGAGTCTGCGCGACGCTGTCGATCGGCGTCGTGGCATCTATCAATCTCGCAGTCGAGGCCTGTGGGTCAAGGGCGAGACCTCGGGGGACGTCCAGGAGCTGTTGGAAGTCAGGCCGGATTGCGATCGCGATGCACTCCGCTTCACTGTGCGGCAGCATGGGCGAGGCTTCTGCCACCGCGGTACCTGGACCTGTTGGGGCCCGACAAGCGGTTTGGAGGCGTTGGAGCGACGACTGGCCGAGCGTCTGAGCTCCGAAGATGCCCGATCCTACTCGCGGAGTGTGGTGAGGGATCCGGGACGCCTCGGCAGCAAGCTCGACGAGGAGGCTGAAGAGCTCGGGCGGGCAAGGCAACACGCGGATGTGGTCTGGGAGGCGGCGGATCTGCTGTACTTCACGGCACTGAAGTTGGCCTCGAGCGGGGTCGCCTGGAGAGAGGTGTTGAGAGAGCTGGAGCGGAGGGATCGAGTCACCCGGCGCCGGGACGGTTCTCGAAAATACTCCTCGGAGAGCTCGAGCGACACCATGGGAGGTGGGCAATGAGGGACTTCCGCTGGCGTCGTATCGCTCCCGATGAGATCCAAATCCTGTCCCGCGTTCCGGTCGATCGGGCGACTCTGGAAAGCGCAGCCGAGATCGTCGAGGATGTCGCAGAGGAGGGAGAGACCGCAGTGCTCCGGTATGCCGAGCGCTTCGGTGAGCTCGAGCCGGGTGCGTCGTGGGTGCTCCCCGGAGACGAGCTGCACCGGACCTTGAAGGGGATAGACAGCTCTCAGCGCTACTTGCTGGAGCGAACGGCCGACCGGATCGAGAGGTTCGCTGTCGCGCAGCTGGACTCGATCAACGAGTTCAGCATGCCGGTATCAGGGGGGCGCGTCGGTCAAGAACTGGCGCCGGTCGAGCAGGCGGGTTGCTACGCTCCGGGGGGGCGGTACCCTCTTCCCTCGTCGGTCCTGATGACCGCTCTCACGGCGCGTGTGGCGGGCGTGCATCGCGTCTGGGTGGCATCGCCTCGACCCCAGCCGATCCAGATGGCGGCAGCTGCGATCTCAGGGGCCGAGGGGCTGTTGGCGGTGGGGGGTGCTCATGCGATCGCTGCCCTGGCTTTCGGTGTTGGACCTGTCGCACCGTGCGACGTGGTCGTCGGTCCGGGAAACCGCTGGGTCACCGCTGCCAAACAGCTGGTAGCGGGACAGGTCGGCATCGACATGCTCGCTGGACCCTCCGAGCTCGTCGTGCTGGCCGATGCCAGCGCCGATCCGAATCTGATCGCTGCGGACCTTCTGGCGCAAGCCGAGCACGACCCGGATGCCTTGCCGGTGTTGATCAGTGTCGATGCTCGGCTCATCGACAGAGTCGAGTCGGCCCTGAACGCACAGCTCGAAGACCTGGTGACCGCAGAGGTCTCCCGAGCGGCTCTGCAGGGGGGCTTCGCGATAGCCGCTGCCAGCCTCGAGGAGGCTACAGCGCTCTGCGATCGCCTGGCGCCGGAGCATCTTCAGGTGATGACAGAAGACCCCGAGAGGGACGCTCGCCTCCTGAATCATTACGGCGCTCTGTTCCTGGGCTCTTCGAGCGCCGAGGTCTTTGCCGACTACGGAATTGGCCCGAACCATACCTTGCCGACCGGGGGCAGTGCCCGCTATCGGGGAGGGCTCTCGATCCTGGACTTTCTCCGCGTTCGCACTTGGATGGCGCTCGACGGCGAGGTCCTGCAGCCGGCGCTGATCGAAGACTGCGCCGAGCTGGCTCGTCACGAGGGCCTGGAGGCTCATGCCCGCTCGGCGGAGCTGCGAAGGACGGGACGTCGTGAAGAGAGGTAAGCCCGGCGGGTCATCGCGCCCTGTAGCCGGTCAGCTCGACGTATCCTCGACCCGCGATCGGTGTGCCCCCGCGCTCGCCTTCGACACGCACGGCTCCCTCCCAGTAGAGAACCGACAGGCGAAGCTCCTGGTCCCGAAGCACCGGCTCGATCGTCAGCTCCAGCTCCTGCGCTGGTAGACGCAGTCGCCAGCCCGAGGGATATCGGACCCCGGTCTGGGGGCTGGTCCACCAATCCAGGACCTCCAACTGAAAGTCGCTCCAGAGCAGAGAGGACCGCCCACCTTCCGCGTCGATGCGACTTCCGCTACTCATCGGATCGGCCGTGCCGTCGTCGCGACGCATCTGATAGACCATCAGATCGGTACCGTCGTCGAGCTGCAGGGCGAACCAATCCCACCCGCTCTGGCCTGCCTCGAGAGCGCTCGTGCTCCACTCCCGATCGAGCCAGCTGGATCCCGAGACCTCCAGCTCGGCTGCACCGAGCCGAATACGGCCAGCTGTGGCCATGCGGGTGAAAGCGTAGTAATAGGAGGCGTTGCCGGGCTCGCGTCCCTTGCGGCTGAGGCCGCCTTCGCCTTGGAGAACGAGGGGTTTGACCGGTTCCAGATCGAGATCGATGGCGATGTCACCGGCCCGGGCCTGCAGGCGGAAGGGAGGCGAGGAGCTCCGAGACGTGAGCTGCCAATCCTCGAGCCAGGCTCGAAAAGGCTCGAGCTCCACCCCGGCGAGCCCCACTGCACCTCGCGCGAACCTTTCGAAGAAGTGGAAACTCTCGCCTTCCACGTCGGTGACGGCGAAATGGGCCATGAAGATCTGACGTGTGGCCCACTCCGACTCTGTCGTGGGCTCCTCGGCAGCGAGGGCGTTTCGGAAAAGGGTGAACTGATATCCCAACCGACGCCCTGACGCCGCAGCCACATTTCCTGTGAGGTACCACCACTCCGTGCGGAAGTCGGGATGCGAGCCATGATCCTCGGGGAACGCGAATCGCCTCGGATGGGTTGCGCGGGCGAAGCCCTCGGCGGATCCCGACAGCAGGCTGGTCAGCGAGAGGCCCGGATCGCCATCGGCCAGGACCTCTGCCTCAGGCAGCTCCCCGGCGGGTGTCGAGCAATTCAGAGGGGCAATCGCCAGCCAGCTGAGCAGGAGGCGCAGGACCAAGGGCTTTACGGGGCGCCGCACGTCAGTCCTCACGCAGTGCTTCGGAGGGCCGCGTGCGAGCCATGCGCCAAGCCGGATAGACCCCGGCGAGCAACGCCGCGGCCACACCGACGCCGACGGCCTGCAGCAGGGTTAGCGGGAAGAGGCTCATTTCGAGACTCCAGCCGAAGGATCGCCGATTGATGGTGTGGACCATGATGGCCGCCATCGACACACCGACCGGCAACGACAGAAGCCCGGCGGTCAGCCCCATCAGCCCCGTCTGCTGCGTGACCAGCATCCACAGCTGACCTGGCGTCAGGCCACAGGCCCGCATGACACCCAGCTCCCGCGTGCGCTCCAGCTGCAGGGCCAGCAGGGCGCTCAGAACTCCCACGAATGCGACGATGACCGCCAGAGTTCGTAGCACCCCGGTAATGACGAAGGTCCGGTCGAAGATGCGCATCGACTCGTCGCGCAGCCGACGATTGGTGTTCAGCTGCACCCGGAGATCCGTGGGCAAGCTCTGTCGGATTCGCTGGCTGAGGGCTTCGAGATCCGCCCCGGGGCGGGTATGAACGGAAAGCGCGGTGGCGCCGCCGTCACCCCAGGCGCGCTGGTAGAGACCACGGTCGAGCATCAGCAGACCCTGCTCGGTGGAGTAGTCATAGAACACCCCAGCGATCGGCAGCTGCAGCATCCCCGACGGTGAAACGATCTCGACGGTGTCTTCCTCTTCGAGCCCTCGCCGATAGGCGAACGACTCCGAGACCATGATCGCTCGGCCCGCTCGGATTCGGCTCCAGATCGGCGCGCTATCTCCGCGTCTGAAGGCGAAAGCACCTCGACTCTGATCGGAGAGCTCGAGGGCTACGGCTCGAGCGGGCTGTCGGTCGGCGACGGTCGTGAAGTGGCGCAGCAGGTTGATCGACGAAACCTGATCGAGGCCCGCGATGCTATCGATCGTCGCCGTGTGGAGAGTGGCACCACCGGGCTTGAATCGACGGGCGGGTGTCGTCGAGAGCGAAATATAGAGATCGGCAGGCAGCGCGTACTCCAGCCACCGGGTCACCGTGCCACGGAAGCTAGGCACCATCAGGACGACACCCAGGGTTACCGCGAGTGCCAGCATCAGCGCGGCGATCGCGATGCCGGTTCGACTGAGGGCGGCTACTACACCTCGAGTGGCGTTCCTCCCTAGCTGTCCGGATACCGCGCCGTCAAGGCGGCTCAGCAAC
>JARFQS010000428.1 GCA_029287645.1 Thermoanaerobaculia bacterium
CTCGCGACATCCTACGGATCAGCTCGCGGATCTCCGGAGCGATGCGGGGCCGGCCGGGTGTTCCCGGTCTGCTCAATCGCGTCCAGTGGTCACGAAACCGCTTGCGCTGCCAGGAGATGATCGTGCTGGGCTTCACGAAGAGGAGGACGTCGTGCCAGCCAGACCACGCTCGCGAAAGCCATACCCAGAGCAGGCGGTCAGCGGGCTTGAGTCGTGGGCGCTGCCCACCGCCCTGGAGAACGGCCAGCTGATGTCGCAGTGCGAGGGTCTCCAGTTGCAGGGAGGCGCGTGAGCGGAGCAGGGCGCCCATGGAGGTCGCCAAGGCGATGAAAGCAGCTCTCATGGCAGGCACGCTACTTACGCAGCGCGAGCCTCTCAACCGTTTTGGAGGAGATCGTCAGGCCCATGCCGCCGGCTGAACTGGACGCTCGAGGGCTCGGGCTGCGCTTCGATAAGTGGCCGCGATTCCACGGCAATCGGGTTTTCGGGAGAGACAGCCTCTTTCCAGCGCCTGGCCTGGCCCTTCTTTGTCCAGTGGATCACACCGGACTCGGAGCGGCTGAACATGGATCCTCCGGCCTTGCACCCCAACGGGGTCGAGGCAATCGGGGGGATTTCCACCGCCGTTACCGACCTGGACCGGGTTCGGCGCATCTATGAAGACCGCCTGGCACTTGGACCCGCTGAAGAGACGACTTCTCTCGAATTCCCGGCACGGGGCGTACGCTACCGGTTGGGCGACTTCTTCGTCGACCTCCTCTCTCCCACCGGTCCGGGGCCATTGGGCGCGCACCTGGATGCATTCGGTGACGGACCCTTTCAGGTCGTCCTGCTTGCGGAGAGCACGGAGAAGTTCCGTCAGACGGTCGATCGGAATGGAGTCCATTTCGAGGGGACACCTGATTTCCCGGGATCGCTGCTAATCGGCGATATCGACCGCTTCGGCTTGCGGCTGGTCGTGACGAGTCGGGAGAAGGGAGGCGATTCGGTATGAAGACGATCGGAATGCTCGGAGGAATGAGTTGGGAGTCGACGATGAGCTACTACAAGCTCGTCAACGAGGGCGTCAAGGCATCGCTCGGTGGCCTGCACTCTGCCAAGGTATGCATGTACAGTGTCGACTTCGACGAGATCGAGAAGCTGCAGCATTCGGACCGTTGGCAGGAGACCGCCGACATCCTGTCGAGCGCGGCGCGATTCGTCGAGGCGGGAGGCGCCGATTTCCTGGTGATCTGCACCAACACGATGCACAAGGTCGCTCCGGAGATCGAGGCTGCCATCTCCATTCCGGTCCTGCACATCGCCGATGCCACCGCACAGAGGCTTCTCGCCGATCGAGTCGACCGTGTCGGCCTGCTCGGCACCCGCTTCACGATGGAGCAGGACTTCTACAAGGGCAGGCTCACCGAGAAGTTCGGTATCGATGTCCTGGTTCCGGACGACCGGCAACGGGACATGATCCACGAGGTGATCTACGCGGAGCTGTGCCTGGGAAAGATCTCGGAGGACTCCCGGCGCCAATATCTTGAGGCCATCGACGCCCTGCATGGGAGAGGTGCCGAGGCCGTCATCCTCGGCTGCACCGAAATCGGCCTGCTGGTCGAGCAGCGACATACTTCGGTGCCCCTTTACGACACGGCCTCGATTCACGCCGAGGAGGCTGCCCGGATGGCAATATCGTAGCTCTGGCTCCCACTAATGGCTCTGCTTCTCCGCCATCGGGCATGCCAGCGGCGGCGTACCAGCGAAGACATGCAGATCGGTGATGTGAAACCCGTTTGCCGTGAGCGCATCGGAGTAGGATCGAATGGAGAAGCGGGAATAGACCTTGAACCCGAACAAGCCCATCAGCCGCGAGACGACTCGGGATTTCCCGTTCTGCCCATGGCAATAGGTCGGCGCGATCAATCGCCCCGCGGGTTTGAGCACCCTTCGGGCCTCTCTCAAGACGACGTCCGGTTGCTGCATGACATGTAAGGCATTCACGATCAGGCAGACATCGAACTGTTCGTCCTCGAACGACAGGGCATAGGCGTCCTCCACCTGGAAGTCGACATTCTTGATGTTCGGAGAGCGGGCCTTGCCCCGGGCAACTTGGATCATCGGTTCGGAGATGTCGATGGCCGTCACGGCACTGACGTACCTGCTGATCTCCAGCGCGATCAGACCCGTTCCCGTGGCGATTTCCAGAACCCGATCGTTTGAATCGAGCTCGAGCTGAATGCGGTCACCGAGCTGTGAATACACGCCCGCAAATCGTGCCATGAAACGGTCGTATCTCGGGGCAAACCTGTCCCAGAAGCGTCTCTCTTCGCTGGCCCTCTCATTCATGACGGTCATGGGCTCCATCACGCCAGAGACCGCGCACTCGCGACGCGCGGTCCAGGGCGTCACACCATCGAGAGGCACGCGATGCCTCCCAGCACGGCTGCCCAGAACCAGATCGAGCCGAGCAGCGGCGTGGTCTCCTGGTAGCTTCGGTACTCCGCCTCGAACCGCACGCCGACGTCGTGCTTCTCTTCGATCTTCGCTTGGGTGAGGTTCGCCAGGAGCACCAAGGGAAACACGATCATGCCGTCGAAGTTGCGTCCCAGCAGCGCGATCGCCAGGGAGATCAAGACGACTCCCAGGTAGATGGGATGCCTGCAGAAGCGGTACGTGCCCGTCGTGATCAAGCCGTCCGGCGTATCCTGGCCGCCGAGCACTCTCCGCCGCGCGATCGTCAACCCGAGAAAGGAGAGGCCGAGGACCAGCAGGAGACCTCCCAGGACAGGGAGACCCCAGACCGCAGCGCCCGCCTCCAGGAAGCGCGGCCTCTCGAACAGGCCGGGATCGGCGGGGATTCCCGTGGCCAGGTAGCAGCAGGCATTGAAGAGTGCGACTTCGAGAACATTGAGCGGCGTGCTCTCGAGCAGCTTCCGGTACCTCTGACGGTTGCCGAGAAATCGCGCCGAGGCCCCGACGAGAGCGAAGAGGATCAGGAGGCACGCGACCCGGGCGATCCACTGGACGGACATTGGAGTTCTCCTCGTCTGTTGTCTCCAGTCGGCAGCGACAGGACTAGAATTCGAAGGTGCTGCGAAGCCCCAGGACGAAGCCGCTCGGTCCGTCGGCGCGCCTCAGGTCGTCGCGCATGTACTGTACGTCCGCGCTCAGTGCGAAGTACTCGTTGATGGCGACGCGGTAGTAGACCTCCGCCACGTGGGCGGAGTTCACGTCCTGGTTTCCGCCGACCAGGTAGCCATAGCCCAGTCCGACCTCGTGGTTCGGACGGCCCCAGGCTGCGCCGCGGATGTTGATCCCGCCGGAGTAGATCGAGTCGTAGGTGACCACCGCGCGGTCGTCCTGCCATCCGAGCCGCAGCCAGGCGCCGAAGGTCTCGCCGAGCTGCTGGTCGAAGGAGAGGCCGACCGCGAATCGGCGCTCCTCGCGCATGCCCCCGGGATCCGGGAAGTCGTCGCTGCTGCCGACCACGAGCACCCGGTAGTTGCCCACGCCCCACGGCATCTCGGCGCGGTAGCCGAGCTGCGTCCCCCAGAAGGTGAAGCTGTTGCCGTCGTCGTTCTCCCCAATGCTCATCACCACGC
>JARFQS010000463.1 GCA_029287645.1 Thermoanaerobaculia bacterium
GGTGTGGGCCGAACGAAGTCCTGATGGGGAGCTTCACACCGAATCGGTTCGCGGTGGCCAACGCCTGGGCTCTTCCATACGAGTCCTGCATACCGGACAACCATCGGAGACGACCGGCGACGTGGTTTCGGCAGTGCGTCAGTACGCGTCGAAGGACCCGGTCGGTTTCGAGGAACTCTTGGACCGAATGGAGTCCTGTGTGCGTGACTTCCGCCGGTGGCTTCTCGAGGAATCGGCTTCCGCTGACCAGGCCATCGCGTCGATCCGGGACTACGAAGCCTGTCTCGAAGCCATCGGAGTGGTGCCGGCGCCTGTGCAAGAGGCGATCCGGGAAGTGGAGACCCTGGGAGGGGCCGCCAAGATCTCTGGAGCGGGTGCCCTCTCGGGCGAGGCCGCGGGCTGCCTGCTCGTCTGTTGGCCGGACCGTCCGGAGGTGGGATCGCCGGAACGCCTGTCGGCATACAATCGTCAACAGGTCGAGCTGGGAGTCCCCGGTTTGAGTTGCGAGGTCATCGGATGAGAGCCAAAGCCACGGTCATCGCGCCGGCAAATATTGCCTTCATCAAGTACTGGGGTACGGCGGACTGGGAGCGGACTCTGCCCTTCAACCCCTCACTCTCCATGACCCTGAGAGAGTGCGTGACTCGGACGACTGTGGAGGTTCTGAGTCGAGAGGAGAATGATTCCGTCTCTCTCATGACGGGGGAGGGCTCTCTCGAGCCTGCAGCGGAGGCCTTCACCCGGCGTGTCGTGCCCCACCTCGAGCGACTCCGCGAGTGGTCCGGAGAGGAGGTGTCGTTTCGAGTCGCCACCGAGAACAGCTTTCCCATGGGTGCCGGGATGGCCTCTTCGGCGTCGGGCTTCGCGGCTCTGACTCTGGCGGTGGTGGCTGCTCTCGGCAAGCAGGTATCGAGCGAGGAAGCCTCGGTTCTGGCGCGACTCAGCGGCTCGGGGTCTGCGGCCCGATCGGTCGAGGGAGGCTATGTGAAGTGGCCCGCCGGGGAGGGGAACGAGGGCGAGCACGCCGTGCAAGTGGCAACCGCAGATCACTGGGACCTGCGTGATGTCGTAGCCGTTCTTCAGGAGCAGGCCAAGGACGTTTCCTCTCGTGAGGGGCACGAGCGCGCCCCGTCGAGTCCCTACTTCGAGCCCCGGCAAAGGCTTCTGCCGGACAGGTTGGAAACGGTTACGCAGGCGATCCTGACCCGGGACTTCGCGGCCCTGGCACACACGGTCGAAGAGGAAGCGATCGACCTCCACCTCATAGCCATGTCCTCGCACCCTCCCATCTTCTACTGGCGGCCCGGAACCCTGGAGGTTCTGGCTGCGATCAGGCGCCTGCGACAGGAGGGTGCAGAGGTCTGCGCGACCATGGACGCCGGTGCCAACGTGCATATGATCTGCACTCCGGAATCCGAGGCCGTGGTGGCGGAAGAGATAGGAGCCATTTCCGAGGTGAGCTCGCTGATCCACGATGGCGTAGGACGGGGCCCCATGATCGTGGATGAGCATCTGATCTGAAGCGATGGTGGGTCCGATGGAGGTAGTTCTCGTCAAGCTGGGTGGCAGCCTGATCACCGACAAGCGGCAGCGTGAGACGGCTCGGAACGAGGTGATCGGGCGTCTGGCCAGAGAGCTGGCAGAGATCGATCGACGAGAGGTTCGGCTGATTCTCGGGCACGGTAGCGGCTCGTTCGGCCACGTAGCGGCCGCGAGACACGGTATTCACCAGGGTGTCGAGACAACGGAACAGCTCCTCGGGGTGACGGAGACCCAGGATCGGGCGGCGACCCTGCACCGCCTGGTCATGGGCGCTCTATGGAAGAACGGAGTTGCGGCCTTTTCCCTGGCGCCTTCGAGCTTTCTCGTGTCGGCGGGCGGAGCGCCGGCGGACCTCTGGATCGAGAGCTTGCTGAATGCCCTGCAAATCGGATTGCTACCGCTGGTTTACGGTGATGTGGTCATGGACCGCGAGCTGGGAGCTTCCATCGCTTCGACCGAGACCGTTCTTCTGACACTCGCGGAGCGACTCAAGAGCCGCGGCGTCGTTGTGCGACGGAGTATTTGGCTAGGCGAAACCGATGGTATCTATGACGATCAGGGTGCGACGATCGGGGAGCTCGGGGCGGAGTCCATATCCGACGTTGTGGAGGAGCTGGAAGGTGCCGCGGGAACCGATGTCACTGGGGGCATGCGCCATCGTCTTGAAACCGCGGCCAGTCTCGCTGCGCTCGGAGTCGAATCCTGCATCGCGAATGGCTTGGAACCCGGAGTGCTGGGGCGGATTCTGGAGGATGGAGCCTTCAAAGGAACCAGGGTGCGGGCGGCGGCCTCGGATCTGCGAACCGAGACCTGATACGGGCCGGCGCGTGGAGCCTTTCGCCCTGACGACGAACTCGGGCTGCTAGGATGATCGGCCGGAAGAGAGAAGCCCGCTGAGATGAGCCGAGAAACGAACAAGACCCTTATCGAGAAGGGACAGAACCAGGGTTCCGACGGGGTTGTAGACGATAGCGATCTCCTCCAGGACCTTCTGGTCAAGACCAGCCGAACCTTCGCCCTGGCCATCCCGCTACTACCGGACCCCACACTGCGTGAGGTCACGATTGCCTACCTTCTCTTTCGGATTGCAGATACCTTCGAAGACGCCAGCGTGCTGTGGGAAAAGCCCCAGCAGATCGGTGCGTTGGAGGCTTTCGGGGATCTGTTGCGGGAACCTTCAGTGGAGCGGGCTCGGGAGTTGTCCCTCGAGTGGCAGGCGAGGCCCTCTTCCGAGCATGCAGGATACCTGGAGCTCCTGGACAGGACGCCGGACGTGATCGCCGCCTTCATGGATCTGAACCCTGGAGCTCAGCAGGTGGTGGCTCACCACACGATTCGTACGGCGGAAGGCATGGCTTCGGTCGTCGAGCGGACCGGACCGGACGGTGTGTTGCGGCTCGAGAGCATTCCCGAGCTCCAGGCCTACTGCTATATCGTCGCGGGCATCGTCGGTGAGATGCTCACGGATCTATTCCTTCTGGACCGACCCTCCCTGGAGCCGATTGCCGATTATCTGCGGCAGCGTTCGGTCGCATTCGGTGAGGGTCTGCAGCTGGTCAACATCCTCAAGGACTCGGCTGACGACAGCGTCGAAGGCCGAAACTACCTGCCCTATGACATCGAGCGCCAGGAGGTCTTCGACCTCGCCCGGCAGGACCTCGAAGCGGCAACGGAGTACACCCTGGCTATCCAACGGAGTGGCGGACCGGATGGGGTCGTTCTGTTCACGGGCCTCCCGGTGGCACTGGCCTGGGCGACCCTCGACAAGGTCGAGAAAGAGGGGCCAGGTGCGAAGATCGGTCGTGTAGAGGTCTTCGCCATACACAGTCGGCTGAAGAGGGCGGTGGCGGCAGGTCGGCCGGCGATTCGCTCCCGTAGGCCCGAGACGTCGGCCTGATGGGCCAGGTCCTCCGCGCTCTTCTTCTCCTACCCCTCGTAGGTGTTCTACTCGTTTCCTCGGCCGGTGCCCAGAGCTGGGTGGGCGAAGCCGAGGTGAGGGGAGTCGTCACCGACATCGACGAACAGCCTATTGTCGGGGCTCTGGTCACCCTGAGTCCCGTTGACCAGCCCGAGCTGTGGTCCTCCTCTGTCGAGACCGACACCCGGGGAAGGTGGAGAATCGGCGGCATTCCCTCCACCCGGTGGCGGGTCACGATCAAGGCGAAGGACTTCGTGACCGTCGAGGGCTGGGTGGAGAGTGCCGACGGACCCACGGCCGCCGTTGAAGTCTGGATGCGCCCTCTGGCCGAAGTGACCGCTGCCTTCGCCGAGAGCTCGTCGTCCGTTGTCCGATGGTTGGAGAAGGCCAACACCCTGCTGGAGCAGGGTCAGTACGAAGCCGCCCGCGAGGAGTACGAAAAGGCACTGGGAGCCCTCCCGAGGATGTCGTGGCCGCAGGTACTGCAATCGATGGCCAGGACCCACTACCTCCAGGGCGAGTCCGCCAAGGCCTTGACGACTCTCGAGTGGGCGCTGGCGATCGATCCCAGGGACCAGACCTCGGCACAGCTCTACTCCGTTCTGCTCGAGCAGCTGGGCAGGAGCACGGAGGCGACCGAGTTCCTGGAGGAGATACAGGCGATGACGCCTGCCGAGTTGGAGGCGCTGGCGGATCGATCCAGTGAGGTCTCTCCAGCGGTGGTAGCCAGGAGCCTGTCGCCTGCCAGACAGCTCGAGCCTCCCATCGAGGAGGCTAGGGCTGGCAGGACGGGCTCCTATCGAGTCCGGTTCGTAGACGAGAGTCCGCACGCTTCTCTGGAGATCCTCCTCGAACGGCTCGATCTCGACCGGGCGGAGGTCGAGAGACTCGATCCAGCCGGAGGTCGGTACGACCTTCAAGACGAGAGCTTCACAGTATTCGTACCGCCTTCCTACTCCCCGGATGCCGAGTATGGGCTCTTCGTATGGATCAGCCCGACCCCCTTCGGCGGCTTCGCTTCGCTGGAGATGCAGGAGGCCCTCGAGGCGGCTAACCTCATCTGGGTCGGGGCCGATGACGCAGGCAATGGCCGGGCCCTCTGGTATCGCTACCTGTTGGCCCTGGAAGCGGTGCACAACATGCGGCAGCTCTATCGAATCGACGAGGCATCCGTCTTCGTCGGTGGATACTCCGGCGGAGGTAGAGTGACCAGCGGTCTGGCCATGCTCTTTCCCGAGGTGTTTCGCGGTGGCTATTCGATGTCCGGGTGTGACTATCCCGAGCGACTTGCGGTGCCGGACAAACCGGGAGCTCACTGGCCGCCAGGCTTTCCGGCACCTGCCAAGCCAGTCTTCCGCGAAGTCAAGGCGAAGAGCCGATTCGTCTTGCTGGCGGGCGAGCTCGACTTCAATCGGGCCCAGACCCGAAAGACCTATCTGAGGATGCTGGACGACGGCTTCGAGAACGTTCTTTATCTGCTGGTGGCTGGCGCCAGCCACTACGACCACCCCGACGAAGAGACATTGACCCTGTCTCTTATACAC
>JARFQS010000470.1 GCA_029287645.1 Thermoanaerobaculia bacterium
GATCAAGAGTCCTGCTCCGCCAACGGCACTCGAGTGACATCTGAATGGCGGAAGGTCCGCCGACCCGTCCGGGTGACTCGGAATCTTGCACCGCAGTTCGGGTCCGGACAGGCGACCTCGGCATCGGTCGTCATCCAGTCGTTGGGCGCCGTATCTCTCTGCTTGGCGGGCAACAGGGGCAGGATCGCCGCCAACGAGTAGATCGAAAAGCTCTGTCCGGGAGGAAGAGAGAGGTTCTCGCCAGAAAGCTCGAAGTAGTCGCCTACCCGGTGATTGCAGACCATGTCGCCGCCACCCGCCACGACCTCCACCTTCAGATCCCACAGCGTGAACTCATCGGATTGTCCGGTCATCACTACCTCCCATCGAGGCTCCATTCTAAGGTGCCAGCCACTTTCGGCGACGATTTCCGCGAGCCTCTGCTATGTTCGGACCGCCCGAAGCCGGGGTGCCAGGGGAATTCCATGCACGATTCACAGCTTCAGGAAGCGTCACTCCGATTCAGAGGTGGATGGATCGGAGCTCTCGTGCCCTTCCTCGTCTTCCTGGTTGGAGTGGCCTGGCTCGGCCTCTCCGGCGCGCCCGACGAGCACGGATTCTGGCCGATCCTGCTCGGGGCATTGATTGTGGCCATGCTGCTGGCCGAGGATCGGGCCGCCTGGGCCGACACCGTGGTGCGTGGCATGAGCCAGCCCATTGTGCTGCTCATGATCCTGGCCTGGCTACTTGCCGGAGTCCTGGCCAGCCTGATGAACGCCAGCGGCTTCGTCGAATCACTCGTCTGGTCGGCCGGCAAGCTCGGCCTGCACGGAGGTGGCTACGCTGCCGCGAGCTTCCTGATCAGCTGTCTTGTGGCCACCGCCACGGGCACCAGCCTCGGAACCATCATCCTCTGCGCACCTCTCCTCTACCCTGCCTCCGCCGGCCTCGGTACCGATCCGGTCATCCTCATGGGAGCGATCCTGGGCGGCGCCACGTTCGGAGACAACATCTCACCGGTCTCGGACACGACGATCGCCTCGGCCTCCACCCAGGGAGCCGATATCGGCGGTGTGGTGAAGACCCGACTGCGCTATGCCCTACCGGCGGCAGCCGTCGCTCTGGTCTTCTACATCTTCCTGGGTGGCGCGCAGAACGGAGACACCCTGTCCATAGCAGTTCAAGGGAGTCCGCGAGGCTTGCCGATGCTGATGGCACCCCTGGTGGTCGTGGTTCTCTTGATTCGTCGATCTCACCTGCTGACCGGTCTCCTGACCGGCATCCTGACGGCATCCGTTATCGGGCTGGGTCTCGGCCTGCTCGAGACCAGACAGATCCTCTACATCGACCCGGAAGCCTACTCGGCTCGGGGTCTCATCATCGACGGCATGGAACGTGGCATCGGGGTCTCTATCTTCACGCTTCTGCTGATGGGCCTGGTCGCCGGACTCGAAGCATCAGGCCTTCTCGGCCGCATCGTGGGAGCTTGGAGTGGGCGAGCCAAGACGGTTAGAGGCGTCGAGTTCGGTCTTTTCAGCATGATCTCGGCGGCCGTGCTCCTGACCACTCACTCGGTGGTAGCACTTCTCGCTGTCGGTGGCTTCGCTCGCCAGGCAGGTGAGAAGGCGGGCATCGGTCGCTACCGAAGAGCCAACCTTCTGGATATGACCGTCTGCATCTGGCCCTTCCTGGTGGCCTATTGCATTCCGACCGTGCTGGCGGCCAGCACGACCAGCGCAGGCCTGGCCGTCGGACTGCCCGCCCTTTCACCGCTGCAGGTCGGCCTGGCCAACTTCCACTCCTGGGCGCTCCTGGCCACGACGCTGCTCGCCATTGGCACCGGATATGGACGGACCGACTCCGAGGAGTGAGAAGCCTCGAGTCCCTCATCAGGGAGGTGCACTTCCGTCTGTCAAGAGCTCGCCGTACTCTCGCGCAGGGTGAGCAAGGGCTCGTCGGTACGAACCCACAGCCAGAGAAGCGCACTCAAGAGAGCGAAGGCCGATCCCGTGGAGAGTGCGATCAGCCAATCGAACTGATCCACCAGTATCGGAATCAGGGGAGCCGAGATCACGCCGCCGAGGTTGCCTCCTGTGTTCAGGACACCCGTCGCCGCCGCAGTGTGCCGGCCACCGATGTAGGTCGCTCCGGCCCAGTAGGCCCCTTCGGTGAACTGCGTCGACGCGAAGCAGATCGAGAGCAGAACCACCGCCATCACCGCATTCGTGGCGAGCGCTCCGAGTACCAGGAAGATCGCCACCAGGACCATCCCCACGATGCCGGGAAGCCGGCAGCCCCAGCGTGGGCCGATGCTCTGGCAGAGGCGATCACAGGTCCACCCCCCCACCGCCGCAGCCAGGGAGCCCGCGATGAACGGCAACGATGCGAAGAACCCACCTTCGAGGAGTCCGAAGTCCCGCACGTCCACCAGGTAGATGTAGAACCAGGTGAAGAAGATGTAGAAGACGTAGTTCATACACAGATAGCTCAGCGTCAGCAGCCAGATGTCCCGGTTCTTCGAGAGTCGTTTCAACACTCCCGTCTCGGGGATCGCCTCTTCCTCGGGCCGTCCCGCCGCTATGAGCTCCAGCTCGCGCCGGCCGACCTTCGGGTGCTCCTCCGGGGAATCGGTCACGAACCACCACCAGATGGCGATGATCAGCAGGGCCACCGGCGCTGTGACGTAGAAGGTCTCCCGCCAACCCAGCGTCACCATCACCCAAGCCACCAGCGGCGGGGTGAAAGCCGCGCCCAGACCGAGTCCCATGCTCGAAAGTCCGTTCGGCAGCGCCCAACCGCCAACTGGAAACCACTGCTGGATGGTGCCCGCCGTAATCGGATAGAGCGGAGCCTGGACGACCCCCATCAGGAAACGGATCACGACGAGCGAGATCAGCGCTCCGCTGGCCCAGGTGAAGACCTGCCCGGGGAGGACCCCCGTCAGCACCGTGAGGAGTGCCCACACC
>JARFQS010000514.1 GCA_029287645.1 Thermoanaerobaculia bacterium
ACACCGGCTTGCTGCACGTCATGGACCGCTACGGACAGCCCATCTTGCGCCTTTGCCCGATGCCCTGAGCTCCCTGCGACCGTCGTAGACAGGGAAGCGGGGCTCCGGTAACCTCGAACCCGATGCCTGAAGACGAGTTCATCGTCGTTCTTTGCACAGTGCCGGATGACGATTGCGCAGAGGTTCTGGGACGTGCTCTGGTCGAGTCGCGCCTGGCAGCCTGCGTGAATGCGCTTCCTGGGGTTCGCTCCTTCTACCGCTGGCAGGGCGAGCTGCAGACGGCGGATGAAGTCCAGCTGCTGATCAAGACGCGGCGCAGTCATTTCGATGGATTGCAGCAGTGGATGGCCGAGCACCATCCGTACGAGGTTCCCGAGCTCGTGGCGCATCCGGTGGCGAAGGTCAGCGATCTCTACGCGCAGTGGCTCAGGGAGCAGACGGAATAGAGCATGGACCCGCGGATACCTGAGCTACGTGCTGATCGCCGAGACTTCTTGAAGCTTTCGCTGGCTGGTTCGGCGGCGCTTTCGACCCTGAGCCTCGGCGCGGTCGTGACCGGCTGTGCCCCGAAGGAAATCGCGCCGGGCATGAAGAACCTGCGACCCCAGGACGTCGAGATGATCACCGCGCTCATCCCTGCCGTGCTGGCCGGCAGCGTCACCGCCGGTGATGAGACGCAGGTGAAGCAAACCCTGATTTCCTTCGACACCCTGCTCGGGGATCTGTCGGACAGTCTCTTGATCTCTCTCCGGCAGGCCTTCGACGTACTCAACTTCGGGCCCAGCCGTGCGCTGCTCACCGGGCAGTGGGCGGGCTGGTCAAAGGCCTCCGTTCAGGATGCGCAGAGCGCGCTCGAGCGACTTCGAGACAGCCGCATTGGTCTGTTGAACGCCATATACGCCAACATGATTCGTCTCATCGGCAGTGCCTGGTACTTGATTCCCGCCAATGCGGCGACGACCGGCTATCCCGGACCTCCCAAGCGGGAGATCCTCGACGGCCCGCCGGCGGAGGGAAACCCGTGACAGATCTCTCGCAGCTCGTCCTCAAGAACAGCACCGACCCGTACCTTCGGGCCAAGGAACGCGGTTGGAAGATCACCGATGCGAGTACGCTGACCGAGCCGCTCAGCTTGGAGGCGGACGTGCTCATCGTAGGCAGCGGTGCAGGTGGCGGGACCGCGGCCGAGACCCTTGCGAAGGCTGGTCTCCGGGTCGTGATCTTGGAGGCCGGGCCGCTGCTGAGCAGCAGTGACTTCAAGCTCGACGAGCGACAGGCGTATCGGGACCTCTACCAAGAGGGCACTGGTAGGGCGACGAAGGACACCGCGATCAACATCCTTCAGGGCCGCTCCGTCGGCGGCTCGACGACCGTCAACTGGACCTCGAGCTTCCGCACGCCCGAGCCGACGCTCGCTCACTGGGCAGAGCACATGGGCGTCCAGGAATGCTCGGCCGCGCAGCTGGCTCCTTACTTCGACGAGATGGTGGAACGGCTCGGCATTGCCGAGTGGCAGATGCTTCCCAACCCGAACAACGAAGTGCTTGCCCGCGCCGCAGAGCAGCTCGGCTACACGTGGAAGAAGATTCCACGGAACGTGCGGGGCTGCCTCAACCTCGGCTACTGTGGTCTCGGCTGCCCGGTGGATGCCAAGCAGTCGATGCTGGTGACGACGATTCCAGGAGCGCTCGACCACGGGGCGCAGCTGGTGCACCGGGCGCAGGTCGAGCGACTCCTCATCGAGGGAGACCAGGTTCGAGGTGCGGAGGCCGTGGCGCTCGACCAGCGCGCTCGCAAGACGATCGGCCAGTCCATCAGCGTCCGGGCCCGGGCGACCGTGCTGTGCGGTGGCGGTATTCAAAACCCTGGGATTCTGCTTCGATCGAAGGCGCCGGACCCGCAAAACCGCATCGGAAAGCGTACCTTCCTGCACCCGACGGTGCTCGCCTATGCCGTCTATGATGAAGCCATCGACCCGTACTACGGCGCGCCGCAGTCGGTCTATTCCGACCACTTTCAGTGGCAGCAGGTCTCTGGGCCGCAGATGGGGTTCAAGCTCGAGGTGCCGCCTTTACAGCCTGCATTCGCTGCTGGGTTCAGTGCTTTGTCGGGCGAGGCGCTTACCGAGGGCATGGGCGAGCTGAGCCATACGCACGCGATGATCGCGCTCATGCGGGACGGCTTCCACGAGCAGAGCGAAGGTGGCACGGTCGAGCTCGACAAGCTCGACCGCCCGATCCTCGACTACCCGCTCAACGATTACTTCTTTGATGGGGCGCGCAGGGCCTGTGCCACCATGGTCGAGATGCAGTTCGCCGTCGGCGCGAAAAAGGCCAGACCCTCACACCGCTCCGCCCCGTACTACGGCAGCTGGAAGGAAGCGAAGAAGGCCCTGTCCGAGCTGAGCTTCGCGCCTGGTCGAGTGTCGATTGGATCGGCACACATCATGGGAGGTTGCGCCATGGGCGAGGACAGCAAGCAGAGCGTTACGGACAGTTACGGCAAGTTCCATCAGCTCGACCAGCTCTACGTCATGGACGGCTCACTCTTTCCAACGAGTATCGGTGCGAACCCGCAGCTCACCATCTACGGACTGAGCCTGAGGAACGCGCGCAGGCTGGCGGCGCGTCTCGGGGCTTAGCCCGGCGCGGCGTAAAGCAGCGGCGAAAGTCTGCGGACTGACTGTATGCACAGGTGGTGAATTGTAGTCAATGAGGCTAGGCTCTAGTCCTCCTTGGGAATGCTGTGAACTGGCTGTATCGATGGCTCGCGTTGTGTTTGCTGCTTGGCGGGTCGGCCTGGACGGGCTGTACC
>JARFQS010000537.1 GCA_029287645.1 Thermoanaerobaculia bacterium
GTCCGGAATCGTCCGGGGAGGGAATTCCAACCGGCGATTCGCAGCGAATCGATCGTGAGAATCAGGGGATCTCGAGCACGAGGACCGTCAGGTCGTCTTCGCGCGGCGAGTTGCGGGTGAACGTATCGAGGTCGCGCAGGACACCGTCGCGAATGGCCTCCACACTCTTCCCGGCCAGCTGTCCGAGGCACTCTTCGAGGCGTTCGAAGCCGAACAACTCTTCGCTTCCTTCAGCCCGCGCTTCGACCACGCCGTCGCTGAACAGGAAGAGGGAATCGCCTGGGTTGAGCCTGGCCGATCGCTCTCGGACCTCGAGCTCACCGCGCACTCCGAGGGGATAAGAGACGGACTCGAGAGCGTGGACCTCGCCCTGCTTGGTGATCTGATAGGGAAACAGATGGCCGGCGCTCGCATAGAACATCTCGCGGCGAACGGGATCGATCAGCGCGTAGCAGAGCGTTGCCAGCAGGCGCTTTCGAGCACTCTGGTAGACCATGCGGTTGAGGGTGCGGAAGACCTTCTCGACATCGGGGTCGAAGGTCACCTGAACGGCGAGCGCCGACTTGGCCATGGACATGACCAGACCACTCGAGACCCCGTGCCCGGCGACATCCCCGACCGCGACGGCCAGCCTGCCGTCCTCCAGGGCCAGGACATCGTAGAAATCGCCCCCCACCTCGGTGGCGGGCAGGTACTTGTGGCTCAACTTGACTCCGTTGAGCTGCGGTGGCAGCTCGGGGAGAATCGAGGCCTGGATCCCACGGGCAGTCTCGAGCTCGACGCGCTGTCGCTCCCGGTCGGCAATGCGTCTGACGTGAGGAGGTATGTCCTCGTAGAGATAGGTGAACTCCCGCTCGCTCAACAGGTACCTGGCACTGGCGATCAGCGGTAACGCGACTCCCAGCAGCGCAAGGGATGCGTGCAACTGAATCGACCCGTCGTTGGCATCGAGAAAGGGCACCGCACCGGCGACCACGAAGAGGGTCAGATAGGCCAGGATCGAGGTGAAGATCCCGAACCTCAAGAACAAGAACACGAACGCGGCCGGAGGCAGTAGCCAAAGCAGGTAGTTCCACTTGAATGGATAGACATACGTGCCGGAGAAGAACAGGATGGCAGCCGCGATCACCGCGACGGCGATGCCCAGCCAACGACCCAGATGCCGATTGCCATAGGAGACCAGGAACAACCTCCCGAACAGCCCCGTGTACAAGGCGTAGGCCAACCCGAAGGCGAATAGCGGAACGCTGAACCAACCGGCACTTTCCCACCAGGGGCCGATCGAAAAGGATGCGTAGGCAAAGATCCCGTACTGTCGGAACAAGACCATGAGGGACCACTCGACCGCAGCGATCACCAGACCGGCCACGATTCCCTGCAGGGAGGCCCGAGCAAAGGTGGCATTGCGCCAATCCCCTTTGAACAGGGCGTCGAATGCGGCCAGCTTCCGGCCCCACCGCTCACGGCACAGCGACTCGCCAACCGACCAGCTGAGAAACGACATCAGGCCCATCGGGAAGAAGAAGAGCATCAGCATCTGGAAGCCGACAACCCAGGTCATCTGTCGCCGGGTCAGCACTCCCATGGACCAACCCGCAGACGCGGCCCCACCGCTGAACAAGAGAGTCACGGCTCCGGCCACGACAATCACGAAGGAGATTTGGATACCGCGCCGAATCCCGATTTCGCCCTCGTGGTAGCGCCGAACGAAGGGTATGGCCACGAGCGGCAGGAGGAGGAGAGGTAGAAAGACCTTGAGCTGCCCGAGAAGCTGGATGGTCTGAAAGCTGCTACGGATACTCGCCAGCTCCGGATCGTCGAAGAAGGCCGAGTAGCCTGCCAGCCGATCACCGGCGAAGGTGACCTCCACGCCGTAGGGATGGTCCGCTCCCAGGAGAGACTCCTCGTCTGTGTAGCGGAGAGTCAGATCTGCCCGTGCCTGGAGCTGACGCTTCCGCACCTCTGGCTCTTGGAAGACCTCCAGATCGAAGCCCTGCTCGCGCAGGAAGAGGTCCGCTTCGGCTCTGGCGGCCGACTCCTCGATCTCCCCACCTTCTTGATCCGGCGGCACTCGGAGCATCAGCTCGGTGACCTCGCCGTGGGGCGTCACCCGAGCCCGATAGCTCCATTCGAAAGGCGTCGCTCCCGGCTCGTAGACCATGACCTGCCAGGTCCGCAATCCCTGGACCAGGCGACTCTCCATCAGGCCGTCATTCTGGTCCGACAGAAGGGCCAGCTGCAGGCGGTGCTCCAACGCAGGAGCTTCCTCCTGCTGCGTCACCACATACGGATTCGCCGGCAGCTCACCCAGGTCTCGCATCCGTTCGAGCGCCAGGGCTGTCGCTTCCTCTTTCGAGATGTCCCAGTTGCTGGGAAACAGCGGATAGGCGCGAGGAAAGGCCCAGGCCACCACCAACGCGGCGATGATTCCTACGGCTATCCAGGCGAATGCTGAAGTGGCTCTCTTCACGGTCTCTCCGCCGATGACAACAAATACTTCGGGGCCGGTCGGTCCCCTTCAAGGCTCCGTACGGAGCGCCGTCTCGAAAGTTGCAAATCAGCAGGCACTGCTGGGCTTTGCACCAATCCTCGAATCCGGGTTCGAGGCTTCAACTAGAGGTTCTCGACGATCGCCTGACCGAACTCGGAGGTCTTCAACAGAGTCGCGCCATCCATCTGACGCTCCAGGTCGTAGGTCACCCGCTTCTGGCCGATGGTTCTTTCGAGGGCATCCACGATATTCGATGCCGCTTCCGCCCACCC
>JARFQS010000556.1 GCA_029287645.1 Thermoanaerobaculia bacterium
ATAAGAGACAGCCCTAGCCTTGCCCTGGATTCGGCAGTTTTCCGGTGCCGGCGCCCTACTGGGTCAGGGGAAGCTCCCCTCCCTCGACGATTTGGATGACGGCCACGAGGCCACCCAGTCCGCCAAAGCGGTGTGGGTCCCCAATCGAAACGGCGTAATGATTGAAATCGCCGCGGGGTTTGCGGAAGACCTGGGGGCCGAAGCGGTCATCGTGGGCTTCAATGTCCGGCCCGAGCGCAAGGCCGCTGAGCTGGCCGAGAAGGAAGAGGTCGACATTCGACTCCACACCGTGATCTACGAGCTCAGTGACGAGATTCGCAAAGCCATGGTCGGCCTGCTGGAGCCCACTTTCAAGGAGGTTCAGACCGGCAGAGCCGAGGTTCGCGACACCTTCAGTGTTCCCAAGCTGGGAGTCGTGGCGGGCTGCCACGTGATCGAGGGAGTGATCCCCCGCAACGCGGCGGTGCGACTCCTGCGGGACAACGTCGTAGTGTACGAGGGGAAGATCGGCTCGCTGAGACGTTTCAAGGACGACGTCTCCGAAGTGCGTACAGGCTTTGATTGCGGCATCCGCCTCGACCGGTATCAGGACGTCAAGCCGGGAGACACGATCGAGGCGTTCATTCAAGAAGAGGTCGCGCCAGCTCTCTGAAGTAGTTAGAGGACTCCCCCACCGACGCAGTGCTACGAAGGCTCGCCGAGCCTGCTGCAGCGACCTCATCCCGGCCAGACCGTGGAGGCGCAGATCGGAGGAGAGGCTTTAATACCTCGTGTCGACATGGTCGTGGTGATATCAGTCTTCGAGCTTCACATTCCGGAAGGGCGAAGCCTCAAGCAAAAGAGACGCGTGGTCAAGGGCATCATGGAACGGATTCACCATCGCTATCGGGTCTCCATCGCCGAGACGGACTATCATGATCTGCATCAGCGGGCCGAAATCGCGATCGCTGCAGTGCATGGATCTCGGACCGAAATGGAACGGATGCTGCAAGGCATCCGAAGTCTGGTGGAAGAGACGCCCGGAGCCATGCTGTTGTCGTGGGATCCACAGTATCTCGAGGAAGCCGGATGAGCAGAAGAACACAGCAGGTAGAAGATCTTCTTCGGACGGAGATCTCGCAGATTCTCCTGCGTCGCATCCACGATCCTCGCGTGCGGCTGGCTTCGGTCTCGGAAGTCGATGTCAGTCCCGACCTGAAGCGGGCAGTTGTCCAGGTGTCGGTCATCGGAACCGACGAAGAGCGCGAGGCGAGCATCGAAGCGCTGAGACACGCTCAAGGGTTCGTACGATCCTGCCTCGCCAAGGATCTGAAGAGAATGCGCAGCATCCCGGAGTTGATCTTCCAACTCGACCGCGGACCCGAGTACAGCCAGAAAATCAGTGACCTGTTGGAGAAACTTCATGACGACGAGCACGAAAGCACCTGAGAACCTCCTCAAGAAACTCCGCTCTGGGCATCGCTATGTCATTACGAGCCATATCAACCCGGATGGGGACGCCGTAGGCTCCTCGCTCGGCCTGATCAGGATCCTCAGGGCCATCGGCAAGGGAGCCGTGGTCTGGAGCAGGGACGAGCCACCCAAGCTGTACCGTTCGCTGGCCGGGAGCGAGAGGATACACATCGGCACCGAGCCTCCATCTGGTTTCCCGGACTCCTTCGACGGCGTCATCGTTCTGGAGTGCCCCACTCTGGACCGTTGCGGCCTGGAGGAGCAGTTGGGCGATCTGCCCGTCATCAATATCGACCATCACCTGGGCAATGAACACTACGGTGTTGTCAACTGGATCGACACTGCTGCTCCCTCTCTGGGCGAGATGATCTACCGCCTGTCCCAGGGATTGATGGTCAACCTCGATCAGGAGACCGCCACCGCTCTGTACCTCACCCTGGTTACCGACACCGGCGGCTTCCGATTCGCCAATTCGAGCCCCGCGGCGTTCGACGCGGCCTCGGCATTGGTAGCCGAAGGGGCGCATCCCGAACAGGTCGCTCAATGGCTCTACGAGAGCCAACCAGAGTCCGCTGTTCGTCTGCTCGGCGAGATGCTCAAGACCCTCGAGATCCACGACGGGCGAGTCGCCACCGCATTGGTGACCCAGGAGATGTTCGAGAGCGCAGGGGCCTCCTCGAGTGACACCGAGGGCCTCATCGACCATCCCAGGTCGATCGCTGGTGTCGATGCCGTCGCTTTGATTCGGCAGGTGGATGACGATCAGTTCAAGGTGTCCTTGAGAAGTCGCGGTGACATCGACGTCGAGAAGCTAGCCAGGAAGAAAGGCGGCGGCGGACACCGAAATGCAGCCGGCTACCTCGCCGAAGGACCGATCGATGAGCTGCGACAGACGGTCGTTGCCGAGCTCCAAGACACGCTGAGTTGAAGTCATGCTAGATGGTCTCTTCTTGATCGACAAGGAGCCCGACTGTACCTCCCACGATGTGGTGCAGCAGGTTCGCAGGACCCTCGGCCAGCGCAAGATAGGGCATTGCGGGACCCTGGACCCGGGAGCGACCGGCCTCCTCGTGCTCACCCTCGGGCGAGCCACGCGATTGACCCGGTTTCTGATCCGGGCTCCCAAGATCTACGACGGAGAGATCCGCTTCGGTGCTACCACCGATACCTACGATCGCCATGGAGAGATCACCGCTGAAAGCTCGATCGAGGGTCTCGAGCACGCCTCCATCGTGAAAGACATGGAGAAGCTCGTGGGAACACTCGATCAGGCGGCTCCACCTTTCAGCGCGAAGAAGCTCAAAGGAGTCAAGTACTACGAGATGGCGCGGCGCGGCGAAGAGGTACCGGAGGCCAAGAAGCAGATCACCGTCTTCGATTTTGCCGCTACGGGCGAGCTCCGGGATGGCCTCCTACCCTTCCGGCTCGAATGCTCGTCTGGAACCTACGTCAGGAGTCTGGCCCACGACCTGGGCCAATCGTTGGGCTGCGGAGCCCACCTCGCGGAGCTGAGGCGGATCAAAGTCGGTCCATTTCACGTCGATAAGGCGGTTTCGCTCGAACAGCTCAAGGAGCAGGCGGAGGCCTCCACGGCGCCCCAGGAGGGGTGGATCCCCATCGACCAGGTTCCTTTGCCCTTTCCCGAGCTCGCCACCGACAGTCAGCAGTCCAAGAGGATCATCCACGGCCAGTCGGTCCTCTTCCGAGACCTCCAAGGCGAGGAAGGCGATTGGGTCAAGTTGGTCGACCGCCGGGGACAGCTCATCGCGGTCGGCACCGTCGCCGAGAGGATCGGTTCCGGCAAGGTCGGACTGGTCCAACCCAAGATCGTGTTTTCGTAGGCCACGCCCCAGCGCTGTGCTAGCATGCAAAGTTTGAAAAAGTGAGAGAGAGAAAGAGAGGGACGGAGGAAGTTCCGTTGTCCCAGAGCTAAGAGGTCAAGACCCAGAGCATCCATGAGGCCCGCCTGCTCGAGTCGGGTGCCGGGTCTCCTGAGGTGC
>JARFQS010000566.1 GCA_029287645.1 Thermoanaerobaculia bacterium
GGGTGGAGAAGGGGAGGGAGCGAAAGTGGAAGGTCATCAGCCGGGTTCCCTCCTACCATGGCAACACGCTGACCGCGCTGTCACTTTCGGGAAGGGAGCACTATCGCAAGGTCTACGGTCCGCTGCTGACCGAGTTCCCGCGGATTCCCGCACCGGATACCTACCGCCATCCCGACAGCGACGCGTCGAGCGGTGAAGCCCTCGAGACTGCGATCCGGGAGCACGATCCGGAGACGGTCGCCGCCTTCATCGCCGAGCCGATCATCGGTTCCTCGGCCGGTGCGATGGTGCCGCGCGAGGACTACTATCGGAAGACGGAAGAGATCTGTCGCCGCCACGACGTGCTCTTCATCGCCGACGAAGTGCTCTGTGGAATGGGGCGCACGGGGCGGTGGTTTGCTTTCGAGCATTTCGGCGTGGTGCCCGACATCCTGGTTCTCGGGAAAGGCCTCAACGGCGGCGTAGCCCCGCTCAGTGCCGTGGTGGCATCGCGGAGGATCGTCGAAACGCTGGCCAGCGGCAGCGGCTACTTCAATCATGCCCAGACCTACTCCCATACGCCCGTGATCTGCGCGGCGGGTCTGGCCACGATCCGCTACCTGAAGAGGGAAGGCCTGGTCGAACGCTGTGCCGCCCTCGAGAAGCCGTTCTTCGCGCAACTCGAATCACTGCGCAAGTTCGAAGTCGTCGGTGACGTGCGCGGCAAGGGCCTGCTGGCCGGCGTCGAGTTCGTGAGAAGTCGGGCCACCCAGGAACCGATGCCACGGGCAAATCACTTTGCGGAACGATTCACCGCCAAGGCCTTCGAAAACGGTCTCATCGTCTGGCCGAACATCGGCCATGTCGATGGCACCCAGGGCGATCTGGTCATGCTGGCTCCACCGTTCACGGTGAGCGAACCCGAGATCGAACGAATCGCTGAGGTGTTCAAGACGACACTCAGGGAGTTGAGCGAGTGAGCCTCATATCGAAGCCCATGCCGAAGGCTGACCGCTCTGGAAGGGCAGCTCGGGCCCGCCCCCTCCTTTTTCTGAACGACTCTCTGATCCACGAGCCACGTGTTGGCTGCCGCGGCGTCTACCCGATTCGCTCGATTTCGAGGGTGGCGGCCTGCCTTGTCTTGAGCCTCGTGGCTTTCGTCTCGCCGCTGGAGGCCATCGATCTCGGCACAGCGGAGGTCACCAGGCTCGACAACGGCCTGACCCTCATCGTTCTGCAGGATTCGACCTTTCCGGTCGTCAGTGTCCAGGTCCTCTATCGGGTCGGCGCGCGCCACGAGCCGGTCGGTCAGACCGGTATCGCCCACTTCCTCGAGCACATGGCGTTTCGTGACACCGAGAACTTCCCGGACACCGACGTCGTCAGCCGGATCTACGCCGTGGGGGGCGAATGGCATGGCTATACCTGGTTGGATCAGACGACCTACTTCGAGACCCTGCCGGCCGAGCATCTCGACCTGGCACTGCGCATCGAAGCCGACCGCATGGCGCGCCTGCTGATTCCCGCCGATCAGGTGGAGCCCGAACGTGGAGCGATCCTGGCGGAGATGCACGGCTATGAGAACGATCCTTCGTCGGTGCTTCACGACGAGGTCCTCAAGATGTCTTTCCTGCAGCATCCCTACCGCAACAACACCATCGGTTGGCAGAGCGACGTCGAGAGCATCACGCATGCCGAGATCGTCCGTTTCTACGAGAGCTTCTACCAGCCTTCCAATGCGGTCCTCGTGGTGGTGGGTGACGTCTCTCGAAGGCAGGTCGAGGACCGGGTGACGGCGCTCTTCGCAACGCTCCCTGCTGGAACGCCTGCGGTTCCACCACCGACTGTAGAACCCTCGCAGGCGGGCATCCGTCGGTTGGTGCTCGAGGGAGCCGGCTCGAGAAGCCACTTCAAGGTCGCCTACCGTGCACCGGCAGTCACCGATCCGGACTATGTTGCGTTTCTGGTACTGCAGGAGGTTCTCGCAGGGGGTTCGGGGGTCAACTTCTCGCAGAACGAGTGGGGTGATCCCGTCCGGCCCGGCTCACGGATGGCCGGTGTCCTCGATGATCTGACAACCTGGTTCATCCCGACTGCGGCTCCTTACGTCTTCGCGATCGCCGGCACCCTCGATGCGGGTGCCTCGACCGAGGAGACGGAAGCCCGGATCGAGGCGATCGTCCAGAGCGTTCGAGAACGACTGGCCAGTCGTCAGGAGCTCGAAGACGCCAAGCGGCATCTCCTTCGGGAGCTGGTCTTCGACGTCGAGACTACCGAGGATGCGGCCCACCAGTTGGCCTACTTCGAGGGACTCGACGCGATGGGGGTGCTACAGGGACTGCCTTCGACGATCCAGGAAGTGGGCGCGGAAGACCTCCAGCGAGTCGCCAAGACCTACTTGCGGCCCGAGCAGAGAACCGTCGGTTGGTTCCTGGCTGGACCCGCTTCGGAACGGGAGTACGGAAGCGAGGACACGCCCCAGCAGAGGGTGGAGTGGGTGCCTCCCGGTAGCGGTTCGGCGCAGACGAAGCGACCCTCGGCCCCCGGCCTCTCGAAGCTGCGCAGTGGTCTGCCAGTGCTGTTCCAGCGAGTGCCGTTCTCTCGCACGGCCTACCTGCGGATCCTCCTGCCGACGACCGATGTGGAGATCGGTGGACACTCTCGGAAGAACGATCCGTTCTGGAGGCAGACGTCGCTCGATTTCAGGTTCGAGCCCGGGGACCTGGAAGCCAATCTGGAGCGGGCGAGCTCGTTGCTGACCGCGGCTCGGACAGAGTCTGCAGCGTCCGGAATCGACGCCACTCGCGGCCCGGAGGCCCGCCTCGAGGCGGAGCTGGACAAGCTCTTGGGTGCCGTACCGGTCCCGTCGGGAGTCGGTGCCGCGGCCGTGGCCCTGGTGGGGGACCTCGACGAGGAGTGGGCCCGCGAGCGACTCGAGGCGGTTCTGGGTTCGGTGCCGGTTGCGCCGCGGCCTGAAAGCCCGCTCCTCTCGCTGGCTGAGCGCTCCCGCGTCGTGGAGCTGGGATTCCCGGTCGCCCAGGCCCAACTGGGCTACGTCGTGCCGGCTCCGCCGCCCTCCGATCCGGACTCCTGGGCATGGCGCATGCTCCTGTACGTGCTGAGCCATGGATACGAAGGCCGCTTGGGTAAAGAGGCGATCTCACGGCAGGGGCTGGTCTACTACATCGATTCGGCTTACGAGTCGGACGGCTCGGTGGCTAGGGTCGCCTTGAAGATCGGAGTCGATCCCGGCAAGCTGGAAGCGATGCGGGCGCTGCTCGAGGGGGAGCTCCAGAACCTCCAGAGCCGACCACCGACCGAGGAGGAGCTGAACGAAGCCAAGCAGCATCTCGTGGGTCGCCGCCAGAGTGCAGCGCAGAGCAACGAGGAGATCTCGGCGGCGCTGCTGAGCGAGTGGATCGGCCACGGTCGGCTGTTGTCGAGCGAGGAGTTCGCCACGGCGGTCGGTGAAGTGCCCCGTGACGCGGTGCTCAGGATCATCCCGGAATTCGCCGCAGGAGCGGTTGTCGAGGTCCGCGGCCGTCCGTGATGTCGGTCTGCCGTCGCGTTTGCCAGAGCGGAGAGACGTCGGCGATCTTCTGATCGGAGGTGGAATGGATCCGTTGGTGACTGGCTGTGGGATGAGGGAGGCGAGCCCGTGTAGGCAGCGCTTTCGACACCTGGTTTCCGTAGCTGTCGTTGCTGGCGCCATTGCGTGTGGCGGTGGTCCTGGTGGGGAGGGAAGCGAGCATGCCGGTCTGGTGTTCGTAGGCGGTACGGTCTTGACGCTCTCTGGTGAGGAAAACGCTGCGACTGCGCTGGCAGTCGCGGGCGATCGCATCGTGGCGGTGGGTAGTGATTCCGAGATCTTGCCCTGGCGTGGACCCGATACGGCGGTGGTCGATCTGGCGGGTCGGGTGGTGGCGCCCTCGTTCGTGGACCATCATGTGCACCTGCTCAACCTCGGTATCTCGCTGCTCTACGCGGAGCAGCCGCCGGCCAACTTCATCGAGATCGGCGCCACTCCCGGCCTGGAGGAATTGTCTGCCGAGATCGAGGAGCGCACCGCCATGGTGCCGGCAGGGGAGTGGATCCTCGGCAAAGGTTGGAGTCAGGCAGCCTGGGGCTCGCAGCAGCTGCCGAGCCACAACACCTTGACGCGCAGCGCTCCCGAGCATCCGGTGTACCTGACACGGGTAGACGGCCATGCCGGTTGGGCGAACCAGAGAGCTCTGGAGCTGGCGGGAATCGAGGTGACGACGTCCGATCCGCCGGGTGGGTCGCTACCGAGGGCGGAGGATGGGAGTCCGACAGGCGTTCTTCTGGAGCGCGCCAACGAGCTGCTGCTGCCCCTGGTCCCAGAGCCTTCCGACGAGCAGATCCGCGGCGCCTTTCGCCTCGCTGCCGAGGCCCTCGCGGCGCAAGGTGTCACCGAAGTCTTCGACGCCGGATTCCTTGCCGTGCCGGGTGTCGTGGATCTCGGACTGGACTTCGAGCGCTATCTCGCTCTCCTGGTCGCCGAAGATCGGGAAGCTCCATTGCCGCTCCGGATTCACCTGATGATCCCCGCCCCGAGTCAGTTCTTCGACGAGCTCGCGGCGCAGCCGGAGTCGTCCCGTCGCCTCTCTCCACGCCTCGGCATCAGTCATGTGAAGCTGTGGGCCGACGGCGCCATGGGGAGCCGCGGGGCGCACCTGACCCACCCCTTCCACGACGACCCGACGACGCGGGGTGTCGAGAGGATGACGGCCGCCGAGCTTCGCAGCGAAGCGGTCAAGGCGCTGGACCGTGGCCTCGACGTGGCGAGTCATGCCATCGGGGACCAGGCAGTCGCCACGGTGCTGGATGTCTACGAGTCCATCTTGCTGGAAAGGCCCGATCTCGAGCCGACCCGGCTCCGCATCGAGCATTTCTCGTACGCCCGTGAGCCGGATTTCACGCGGGCCGCGACCCTGGGTGTCTTGCTGTCGATTCAGCCCAACTTCGTGGCCCCGGGCGATGACGGCCGAGCCATGGAGGATTCCAGGGTCGGAACTGACAACAGCCAGCGGGTCTACGCCTGGCGCCGCCTGTCGGAGCTCGGGGCACGCCTTGCTTTCGGTTCGGACTACTTCACGACGCCGATGCCACCGATGACGACCTTCTACTGCGCCGTGACGAGGCGGAATCTCGAGGGTCGGCCGGAGGAGGGCTGGCACCCCGCCGAGCGGCTCGACAGGAGAGAAGCTCTGGACGTGATGACGCGGGTATGGCCCAGTGGCGGACAAGCAATCGCTGAGAAGGGCCTTGCGGTCGGATCGCGAGCGGACTTCGTCGTGCTCGATGCGGATCCTCTGACAGTCGATCTGTCCTCGCTCCTGGAGATCGCAGTGTCGGGAACCTATCTGGCTGGCGAAGCCACCTACTCGCCCGCAGGCTGACGATTCACCACCGGCAGCGTGATGCGTGAGGGGTGTCGGGCATCGTGATGGATGCTGACCACGGCAGGGCGCATGTTCTTCGAAGTCGTCTCGAGCTCTCCGCTGTGGAGGTTGCGGGAGAAGTGGGGTGCGAAAGCTGTCGAGATCTGGACCCGGATTCGGTGACCTTGCCGAAACAAGTTGCTCGTCATGAGATTGCCGTAGTCGAGTCGATAGACGGTGCCGGGCTCCAGCAACTGTCGCCCTCTCTCGAGTCTCCGATAGCTCGCCCTGACTACGTCGAGGCCGGGGCTCATGAGATTGAAGGCACTGCCGTCGGGCGCAACGTCCAGCAGGCGCACCCAGAGATCGGTGTCGGGGCAGTCGCAGGACAGATAGATCTCAGCGGAGATCGGGCCCGAGATCTCCATGTCCCGCTCCAGAGGCTCGGTGTCGAAAACGAGAACTCCAGGTGCGCTCGCGAGATCGCGGTAGTCATGTGGGCCGAAATCGACGAAGGCGTCGGTCACGGGCTTGGCAGGGTCGGAAGCGATGGTCGTCGGGATCGACGTGGTGGCTGGGGGAGTCGAGTCGAGCGAGCCGATCTCATCCGCCGAATCGCGCCCGAGGAGGTAGAGGTCCATCGTCTCTGTGCCCTGGGCCGGCCAGGTCTCCGACTCGTACCACCGATTCGCTCCCATCAGAAACGTGCGGACGGGGGGCTCGCCACCGACTCCGTTGTCGATGCCCTTCAGGTAGTGGTCCATCCAACGCAGCACCAGATCGTCGTAGTCGATCGCGGCATCGGCTCCGAAGTCGATATCCCCGGTCGTGGTCTCGGCCACCGAGTCGACCCCATGGACCCAGGGTCCGATGACGAGGGCCGTGCGGGCGTTCGGCTTGTCCCTTCTGGACTCCACGAGGCCGTTGAAGTTGGTGGTCGCGCCTTCCGGCCCATAGGCCTCGTCGTACCATCCGGAAACGTTGAGGACGGCTGCTGTCACGCGATCGTACCGACCCCGGATCTCGGCCCAATCCCACCAGGGGTCCTCGGGAGGGTGAGCCAGCCACTCGAAATAGAAGGGTGCCGCTTCTCGAAGCTCTTCGAGGCTGTCGAGGGGTAGAC
The DNA here is from genome assembly GCA_029287645.1 of Thermoanaerobaculia bacterium. Classification (GTDB taxonomy): domain Bacteria; phylum Acidobacteriota; class Thermoanaerobaculia; order Multivoradales; family JAHEKO01; genus JAUVRX01. The sequence goes on from JARFQS010000566.1 coordinate 6,505, forward strand.
GGGTGCGCATCTCGAAGCCCTCGGATTCCCAGATGGCGCTGGCCTCTTCGGCCGTCTTCGGGCCCGAGAGGCCCTTTTTGCGACGGATATCCGGGGCGATGCTGTTGTGGATCCACGGGATCCAGGAGGCATCGAAGACGCCCCCGGAGTAGAAGAAGTTTCGCGGTGTGGAAAAGGTCATGGCCGGCACCATGGCTTCGAGATGTGGCGGGCGCTCGAGTGCCGCCAACCATTGAACCGCTCCGGGGTAGGAGAGTCCGAAGGTGCCGACCCGTCCGTTGGACCAGGGCTGGGCGGCGGCCCACTCGATCGTGTCGTAGCCGTCACGGCCTTCGTTCTTGTAGGGATTGAACTCTCCGTCGGACTGG
>JARFQS010000598.1 GCA_029287645.1 Thermoanaerobaculia bacterium
TTGCTGTCACGCAGGAAGCGCACGGCGTCACCCATTTCGATCCGCCGATGCCCTCCAGCGGTCTTGCTGGCCGGGATCACGCCTGAGTCCACCCACCGCTTGATCGAGGATTCGCTGACGCCTATCGCCTGGGCAAACTCTTTGGGGCTCAGTACGTCCTTCATCGCTGGATGCTCCACTAAGTGCCGTTTTGAGTGTTTGAGCTTAGTTGTTTTGACCGATTTCTTGAGGCTCTTTGGCGGAATACTCTCACTAAAACGCCCATTTGTCAACTTTTACAGTAAATCGCACAATACTTGACAATCAAACCCAGCTGAATCATAATGAACGTTATGAACGAAAATAAAACAGCGCGACGGTGCAGGCCCTTGGTGATCCACACGCCACTTTCCTATCCCAATGGCCTACCCCTACCCCGCAGAACCCCCGCCGGCCGGCTCGGGTGCCCAGGCGAGCCCGAGCGCGTCCCCCCCCGGCCGAGGGGCTGCACGATCGCGCCGGGTGCTGGGTTTCGAGTGTCGGTCACCGAGAGATCCGCAACCAGATCTCTGGTCTGGTTCCGGACGATAGCCTCACGGTCATTTCCAAGTCGTAGTACAACGGGCAGACGTTTCCCCCTCCTTACGTCTGTCTGAATGCGACTGGATTGACAATACCGGGGCGGGGGGCGGTTCTTCCGAGCTGCTCCCCGCCCCGGATCTTTTCACGCCCCCATCCTTCTGCAGCGTCGGTAGCTCGATATCCCCACGGGCGACCTTCACGAGGTTATGATCGGTAGATGCCGGAACCGACGATCCTCGTGATCGGCCTCGGGCACCTGGGAGGTGTGACGCTCGAGCTCTTGGCACGTCAGGATTGGGTCGGCAAGATCATCGGATCCAGCCGCGATCCCGAACGAGGTTCCGCCCGATGCAACCTCGCTCGGCTCGGCGCGATGGCTCAGGGGTATCCCGCCGACATCGAATACCTGGCCCTGGATCTCAGGAATGTCGATCAGGTGGCCGACACGATACAGCGGCTCGACCCCGACCTGATCCTCAGCACAGCGAGCCTCCAGACCTGGTGGCTGCCCGAGCTGCTGCCACGCGATGTGGCATCCCGCCTTTCGCGGGCCCGCTTCGGCGCCTGGCTACCCATTCACCTGACGCTGAACATGGACCTGATGCGGGCGGTCAGAGACTGCGAATACGTGGGACCCGTTCTCACCGCGCCCTTCCCCGATGTCGTGAACTGCATTCTCGATCGTTTGGGATTGGCGCCGACATGTGGTGTCGGCAACATCGACGAAGTCGTTCCGAAGGTGCGCTGGCTGGCAGCCGAGAAGCTCCAAACACCCGCCAGTGACGTCGATGTCACCCTGGTCGCCCACCATGCACTACAGAAGGCCGTGTTTCGCCCGGTTACCGACCCGGCACCCGTAGCTGTCCCCCCCTTCCACCTCCGAATCGAACACGCGGGGCGCGACGTCACCGAAGAGATCGGCGGTGCCGGTTTGCTACTCGAGCCCTCCGCATTACCGGGCGGCCCGGCCTGGGGTTTTCTCACCGCCGGATCCACGGTTCGGCTCGTGGGGGCTTTCCTATCGAAGAACGAATCGCCGCTTCACGCACCCGCTCCGGGAGGTCTGCCAGGCGGGTACCCGGTCTTCGTTGGCAACGCCCGGGTTCGCCCGCGGCCCCTCGACGATCTCTCCCCGGGCGAGGCCATTCAGATCAACGAGCGGTCTCATCCGTTCGACGGCATCCACGCCATCGAGGACGACGGCACCACGGTCTTCGAGCCCGTGACCGTCCACGTTTTGCGTGAGGAGTTGGGGTACGACTGTACACACCTACTCCCGCAAGAAGCGGCCGAGCGAGCTGGTGAGCTGATTGACAGGTTTCGAGAGTATGCTCGGAAGGCAGGGGTCGACCTCGAACCGACGCATTGAGGTGAAGAGATGAAGGGACTCAAGGGAAAAAGAGCTCTGGTCACCGGCGGCGCCAGCGGAATCGGCGCAGCGACGGCGAGTCGTCTTCTGGAGGAGGGCTGCCAGGTGGCCGTCCTGGACCGCGATCCCGACGCCAAGCAGCGTCTGGCGAGCGAGCTACCGGATCTGGCCGGAGTCTACGAAGTCGATGTCTCCGACTGCGACCAGGTACAGACAGCCTTGGGGACAGCCATTCGCGAGATGGGCGGTGTCGACATCCTGATCAACAATGCCGGAATCAGCATCCGGCACCCGTTTACCGAGATCACTCCCGAGGACTGGCAGCGCGTCCTGGCGGTCAATCTCACCGGCGTCTTCTACGTGGCGCAGGCCGCGGCTCGGCACATGCTGGAGAGGGGCGCGGGAGTCATTCTCAATACCGCTTCCACCAACGGAGTCATGGGCTACCCCTTCTACGCCGACTACAACGCGAGCAAAGCGGGCGTCATCGAGCTCACCCGATCCATGGCGCTGGAGCTGGCCCCGACCGTGCGCGTCAATGCGATTGCTCCCGGCTACGTGCTCACCCCGATGCAGCGGGCAGAGTACACCGACGAAATGCTCGCCGAGGTGAACCGGAAGATCCCGATGGGGCGCCACGCTCGACCTGAAGAGATCGCTGGCCTGTTCGCGTACCTGGCTTCGGAGGAAGCTGCCTTCGTCAGCGGGCAGGTCTTCACCATCGATGGCGCCGAGACCGCTGGCAGTCTCGCCAGCCGATAGAGGGACCACCATGACGAGACCGACTTCGCAGTCCGAGACACTCTTCCGCCGGTCCCTCGACTGCATGATCGAGGGAGGGAGCTCACCCTCCCGGGGACCGGCCAACTACGGGGACTACCCCCTGTTCATGGAGCGGGCCGAGGGTGCGCACATCTACGACGTGGACGGAAACCGGTATCTCGATTGGATGATGTCCTACGGTGCCCTGCCCCTGGGTCACGCCCATCCGGAGGTTGTCGAAGCGATCCAGAAGGCGGCTGCGGACGGCACGCACTTTGCCTCCGCCACCGAGATCGAGATCGAAGTAGCCGAGCAGCTCCAGAAGATGATTCCCGGGGCCGAGAGAGTTCGGTTCGCGAACACCGGCACCGAGGCCACGATGGCCGCGATTCGCCTGGCGAGAGGGTTCACCGGACGCCCCAAGTTCGTCAAGTTCGAGGGCCAGTATCACGGCTGGTTCGACGACTTCCTGGTCAACTCCCATCCCCAGCCGACGGTCTCCCTGGGGCACAGAAACGATCCCATCAAGATTCCCGACAGCTCAGGACTCAACCGGCGGGCCCTCGACGACACCATCGTCGTGCCCTGGAACGACACGAAGGCGATCGAGAGAGCCTTCGACACCTGGGGCAGTCAGATCGCAGCGGTGATCACCGAAGGCATCATCGCCAACATGGGAGTGATCCCTCCCGCGCCGGGCTACCTCAAGGCGCTTCGCCAGCTGACACGCCACCACGACGCCCTCCTCATCCTCGACGAGACGGTCACCGGGTGCCGCATCGCGCCCGGTGGGTGCCAGGAGTACTACGAGGTGCACGCCGACATCGTGACTCTCGGCAAGGGTCTGGGAGCCGGCCTACCCGTAGCCGCCTTTGTCGGTGGGGCCCATGTCATGGAGGCGCTCGCCTGGGGAGGTGTCCTCCACTACGGAACGCAGAACGCCTCGCGTATCGGCATGCACGCGGCACATGCCAATCTGGAGTGCCTGCTGCGTGACGACGGCGCCGCATTCGTCCACACCTGGCGGATCGGCGAAGAGCTCTGCAACGGCCTCCGCGAGATATTTCAGAAGACCTCGACGCCGGCGATCGTGCAGAACGTCGGTCCGATGCTTCAGATTCTCTTCACGGACAGAGAGTCGATCGAAGACTATCGAGCATTCTGCTCCCACGTCGACCGGGATCGATACCGGCAATTCGCCCTGGCCCTGTTCGATCAGGGTGTCTACATGACGCCTTCCGCAGCCCTCCACTCGGTAGCTTCGCTGGCTCACACCAGTGAAGACGTCGCCTTCACCCTCGAAGCCGTCGAGAAGGTCTTGTCTGACGGCGCATGAGGAGCTCAGGATGGACGACACCGACCTGACGGGCAGAACAGCGATCATCACCGGCGCGGCCTCCGGTATCGGCCACGCGATGGCCGAGCTTTTCGCGCGTCATGGCGCCGCCATCTGCGCCGTGGATCTGGACACCGCGGGTGTCGAGGGCCTCGCGGAAGATATCCATCGCAGCGGAGGCAAAGCCAGCGCCGTGACGGCCGACGTGACACGCGCCAGCGATTGCGAAGTGGCGTTGACAGCGGCGTTGGAGATGGGAGGCGGGCTCCACATCCTGGTCAACAACGCCGGCATCATTCGTCGGGCCTCGGTTCCCGAGACCTCCGAAGAGGACTGGGACCGGGTGATGGATGTCAATGTCAAGTCGATCTACCTCATGTCGCGAGTCGCGATTCCTCACCTGAAGGGGTCCGGGAACGGCGTCATCCTCAACACCTCCTCCGGATGGGGCCTCGTGGCCGGACCGCAGGCGGGTGTCTACTGCGCTTCCAAAGGAGCCGTCGTGCAGCTCACGAAAGCCATGGCGATCGACCATGGTCCCGATGGAATTCGTGTCAACTGCATCTGCCCAGGCGATACCGAAACCCCTCTGCTCCACCAGGAAGCACGAGAGTTGGGCGAGCCCCAGGTCGAGTTTCTCGAGGATGCCGCCAGTCGCCCTCTCCAGAGGGTCGGTTCTCCAGAGGAGATCGCTCGTGCAGCTCTGTTCCTGGCGAGTGACGCCGCGTCGTTCGTTACCGGCGCTGCGCTGGTCGTGGATGGTGGCGGCCTGGCAGGCGGCTAGCGCCCCCTAAGCCCCTGCGCCCCTGCGCCTCTAAGCCTCTAAGCCTCTAAGCCTCTAAGCCCCCGAGGATCGCCCACCCAAGCTCAGGTCGTCGAGAGCCTGGGCCGTGTCGGCCAGGATCTCGTCCTCCGCCTCGGTCGCACCCAGGTCGAAGAGGGCCTCACCGACCTCTCCCACGATTCTCTCTGGAAGAGTCGGCGTCTCGCGGCTGACGACGTTATCCAGCCACGAGATCGTTCGACGCGGTTCGCGATTGGAAAGACTCCGGATGGCTTGCATGTACCGGTCGGCCACCCATTCCGGCGCATGCTGCTCCAAGGCCCATCGCCTGGCGTTGCCTCCCAACGCCCGTCTGAGCCCCGGCTCCTCAGCGAGAGTCCAGAGAGCCGCCAGCAGGGTCTGCTCTTCGCGATCGCCCACCGGAACCTTGACGACAGAATCCCCTGGGATCTCCGAAAGCCACCCGATCTCGGAAACCACCACGGTCTGACCCAGTCCCAGCAGTCGCAAAGCGGTACCCGAGGTTTCGCCGCCGGTCGGGAACCGCAGGTTGACGGCGATATCGACAGCCTGCATGTAGTCGACAAAGCTCTCCATGTCGAGCCTTCCAGTGACCTCGACACCTTCACCCAGATCGCCCCGCAGCAGGCTGTCGAGGCCCAGAAATGGAGACGTATCCCCCACCAGATAGAAGCGCGAGTCGGGCACTCTCTGGCGCAGCCCGGCAAAGGCGACCAACGCCACCTCCAGTCGCTTGGCCTCGGACATGAGCCCGAAGGAGCCCAGAACCAGGGCCGTCTCGGGTATTCCGAGTCGTTGTCTGAGAGCCGCGCGATCCCCCTGCGACAGAGGATCGGCCGAGCTCTCTGGGAGCAGCAGGTGAGGCACGATCTCGACGGCCGCGTCGGGGCGACTGGCCTGGATCCTGTCGCGCGTCGTGCGATTGTGCACGATGACCCCCCGGCTGACATCCACGATGGGCTCGAACAGGGGATAGGCCCACAGGTCTCGCTGCGCACCGGTGCGGAGATATCGACGCGCCGTCACTGCACCCCACTCGCCGTAGAAGGTCCGCATCAGGCCCACCCACTCCGGCGATCTGCGTCGGTCCACCGTGATCCCCCGAATCAGGTGCTGGAGCATGAACTCGTGAAGGACGACGATTCCCGGCTCCCGCAGAGCCATCTCGTAGATCGCCCCGTGGAAGTGGGGTTCGTTGCCGATCTGGTAGAGGGTGGCGTCGCGCGCCGTCCACTTCGGCAGCTCCGCCAGAGGTGCTACCTCGAACCTGGATTGAAGGGGAGACGCGACGGTGGCACCGGCTGGTTGGAACAGTCGAATCTCCGCGCAATGCGGCTCCAACTCCGCCAACAGCCCAGCGCTGTAGTCCGCGATTCCCGAATGGGCGGGTGGCAACGGGCTGCAATAGGCGAGTCGCAGGGAGCTCATGTGGACAGGCTGGCCGTCAATTCGTCGATTACCCGATCCCAGGACACACCGGCGATCGCCTCCTTGCCCTTTTCGCCCATCGCTCGAGATCGGGACCGATCCTCGAAGAGATCATCGAAGGCGCGGGCGATCTGCCTCGGTTCGGCGGCGGCGCAGATCCGGCCGTTCACACCGTCACGTACGAACTCCAGGACACCTCCGGAATCGGCCGCGGTGACAACGGCCTTCAACGCACCGAATGCCTCCAGAGTCACGAAGCCGTAGTCTTCATCGTAAGGAGCGTGGTAGACGGCCAGGCATCGAGCATAGTGATCCAGAAGCTCGGCGTCGTCGATCCAACCCAGGAGCTCGACCCTGTCGGACAGATTCGACTCCGAGATCCTGGACTGGAGATCCTCCATCAGGGGCCCAGTGCCGGCAATCTTGCCCCGGACGCCCGATCGGGTGTGCTCGAAGGCCCGAACCATGGCTTCGACCCGCTTCATGTCATCCAAACGGCCCGCGAAGAAGACGTAGTCCCCATAACCTTCACATCGCAGCTGGTCCGCGAGCTTCGGGGGCGGGTAGAGCGTCTCGGCTTCGAGGCCGTTGTGAGTCTCGAGCCTTCGCGCGACATTGCGGGCGATCGCGAACAGGCCGCGGGCCTCGCTCAGCCCCCGACGGTCCATGGCGTGAATTGTCTCGACAACCGATCGACCCTCAGGAACTCGATCCAGAAATCCGTAGCGGGTTCCGAAGAGATCATAGGCTTGCCGGAACTGGTGATACAGCCATACGACCTTGTTGCGATGTCGAATCAGATAGGACGGGAAACGGGTCGCGATCACCAGATCGATGTCTTCACCCGTCGCTGTCTTCAGGTCGAGCAGGCGCCAGACCAGACCGCTCTTCAGGAGCTCGGCCCTGCTGGAATAGTTGAAGGGAAGGGAGACGCGATCGACGTCGAAACCGCGCCGCGAGAGCTCCAGCTCGAGAGTCTCGTCGAGACTCTCGGCGCCTCCGTAGGCGAACGGAATCTTGGTGGAGCAGATGCAGACGCGCATCAGTCGCGCTCTCGCTCCAACGACTCCACACGACGCTGCAGGTCGTTGACTTCCCGCTGCAGTTTCTGGTTTCTCTGCACGACATCTCGAAAGCTCAGCGTGACGTTGCGGTTGAAACCGTTCTGCTGCCGAAGGAGAGGAACGGTGTACCAGCGCAGGAAGAGATGGCGAAAGAGCTTGCGCGACCCGACGATCAAGCTGCCGATGACCGGTCTCGCAGACACGGCTGGCGGTTCTTCCAGAAACTCGGTGCTCTGCAGCTCGTGAAGGCCGGCAGCGGAGGTAGAGCTGCTCTGACCCGCCAATTGGGAACGCCGGCGCTCGATGCCGTCACGCAGGTCCTCTACGAGCTCGCTGTCGACAGAGTCTTCGCTGGGCATGTCCATCACTTCCCTTTCAGGAGTCGACTCATTCTAGCAGCGGCCCCGGATCGGGACCCTTCCGCCACGCTGCCCTGCCGAACGGCCGCCAGGGGCATGTATGGCCCCAGGACATCGCTGACAGTCTGGTCTCAGGACATCGCTGACACTTCGGGTGGGCGGACAGGGCGGACCACCGCGGTGGTCCGCCCTGTTTCGAGATCGATCTCGCGCACTTGCAT
>JARFQS010000622.1 GCA_029287645.1 Thermoanaerobaculia bacterium
GTCCAGATCGTGACCGGCGATGTGGCGGACACGGCAACATTCATCGAAGCCATGCGGGGCTGCGGGTCCGCTTACTACCTCGTCCACTCGATGCTGACCAGCGGCGATGAGTATGCCGAGCAGGACCGACGGCTCGCCACGGGCTTCGCGACGGCAGCGGCCGCCACTGGCATCGAGCGAATTCTCTATCTGGGAGGCCTGGGCGAAACAGGCCAGGGCTTGAGCGAGCATCTCGCCTCGCGTCGGGAGGTCGAACAAGCCCTCGCTTCCACGGATGTTCCGGTGACGGTCTTCCGAGCCGCGATGATCATCGGCTCCGGCTCCGCCTCCTTCGAGATCCTACGCTATCTCGTGGAACGACTTCCGGTGATGGTGACACCCCGTTGGGTCCGGACCGAGAATCAACCGATCGCCGTTCGCAACGTCCTGCACTATCTCATCGCGGCCCTCGAAGTCCCCGAGACGGTCGGCCAGACGCTCGATATCGGCGGGTCCGATGTCCTTTCGTATCGCGAGGTCATGCGGATCATGGCCGAGGAGCTCCGCCTGCCTCGGCGGCTCGTCATTCCCGTCCCTGTCCTGACGCCGCGCCTCAGCTCGCTCTGGATCCATCTCGTGACACCGCTGAGCGCTCGCATTGCACGGCCGCTGGCAGAGGGCCTTCGCAATCGCGTGGTGTGCCGCGACAACCTGGCTCAACGTCTCATGCCGCAGCGGCTCCTGACGGTAAGAGAAGCCATCCACGCCGCCCTCGGCACCGAGCAGGAGGGCCATGTCGAAACCTCCTGGAGCGATGCCGGTGTCATCCCCGGAGATCCAGACTGGGCGGGTGGCACCACCTACGTCCACCGTGAAGCGACCCCGATCCACGCCTCGGTCGAGCAGGTCTTTCGAACTGTCTGCCGCATCGGCGGACGCAACGGCTGGTACGCCGCGGACTTTCTCTGGAAGCTGCGTGGTGTGATGGACCAGCTGATCGGCGGCCCAGGTCTGAGGCGAGGCCGGCGCAGCGCTACCGAGATCCAGTATGGCGATGCACTCGACTTCTGGAGGGTCACCGGGATCGATCACCCGGAGCGACTGGAGTTGCGGGCGGAGATGAAGGTTCCCGGAGTCGCGACCCTCGAGTTCCTGATCGAGCCGCATGGGGAGGGCAGCCACCTGACCCAGATCGCTCGCTTTCAGCCTCTGGGTCTCCTGGGCATTCTCTACTGGTATGCGGTGATGCCCCTGCATGGCATCGTCTTCAAAGACATGTTGCTGGGCATTCGTCGTGTCGCCGAGAGAGACGAGATGGACCAACAATCCGCAGAAACAGAAACCTCTGGAACCGCCAAAGCGGCTTGAGGGCGCCGGTCAGGAATCGAACCTCATGAACTTCCCTGTGCTGCTTCTTCACGGCGCCGCCACGCTGGCGATGGTCGGACTCATCTGGTTCGTCCAGATTGTTCACTATCCCCTCTTTGCGCAGGTCGGCCGCGAACACTTCGCGCGATACGAGTGGCTCCATCAGGCGCGCACGGCACAGGTCGTGGGACCCCTGATGCTGACCGAGGCGATGACGGCGACACTCCTACTTCTCAGTGACCTGACTCCGGCTGCCCGCAACCTGGCCTGGCTCGGGATGGCATTGCTCGTAGTGATCTGGCTCTCGACCGTCTTCCTTCAGGTGCCTCTTCATCGCCAACTCGCCGCGGGCTACGACTCGCAGTCGGCAGCGAGGCTCGTAAAAAGCAACTGGCTCAGAACGATTGCCTGGACCCTGCGAGGCTTCATAGCCATGAGCCTTCTTTCGGCAGCGGGGCTGCCTTGAAATCGCCGTCCGGCCAACTCAACAAGGAGTGACATAGCCATGGCAAGCAAAATCCTGATCTACGGCGGTTCCGGTGGTATCGGTGCAGCGACAGCACGGTCCCTTCGCGATCGAGGCGACGAGATCCACCTCGTCGGCCGCAACGAAGAGAGCCTCGGCATCCTGGCCGATGAGCTCGACAGCTCCTACACGGTTGGCGATGTCGTGACGGACCCGGATGTCTTCTCGAGAGCCTCCGAGGAGGCTGGCAGGGAGCTGGGCGGTCTCGTCTACGCGATTGGCACGATCAACCTGGGCGGCCTCCAACGGCTCTCGGAGTCCGATTTGATGCTCGACTTCCAGGTCAACGCCATGGGCGCAGCGCTGGCCGTCCAGGCTGCGTTGCCAGCCTTGAAGAGAGGTGATGACAGCTCATCGGTCGTGTTCTACTCCAGCGTTGCCGCACAACAGGGCTTCTCTCTCCATGCCTCGATGGGCCTCGCGAAGGGCGCGGTCAACGGGCTCACGCTGTCACTGGCAGCAGAGCTCGCCCCACGGGTCCGGGTCAACGCTATCGCTCCATCGCTGACACAGACGCCGCTCGCCTCCGGATTGCTGGCCAACGAGGCGATCACGGCGGGTCTTGTCAAACAGCATCCGATGCAGAGATTGGGCGTGCCAGAGGACATCGCGGCGCTCACCACCTTTCTGCTGTCACCTGACTCGAGCTGGATCACAGGCCAGATCCTGAGCGTGGACGGAGGCCGCTCCACAGTCAGCTAGCCAACGAGAGCCTCGGCCTTCGCCTGGAAATGACGGCTCCGGTTCCCCCATCTAGACGATCTGGAGTCTTCGAGGTCCTCTGAACCTGGACCGAACACTCACTGCTCATGACGCCAGATGCCATGCCATCAATGATTCTCAAACGCCTGCTGCCTATCAGTTGCTCGCTGGTGGCTCTAACGAGTACCGCATCTGCAAATGTGCGTGCATCCCCGGAGTCCCTGCCTTCCCCCGGGTCCTATTCCCAGCAGCAACCGAGTCGGGACGGCATCGGCAAGGTCTACATGGGGCGCGAGATCTCGTTCGTCATGGGCCATCGAGGGATCGACTGGCTGGAGCGTCGAGATCGGGAGAAGGAAGAGCGAACAG
>JARFQS010000013.1 GCA_029287645.1 Thermoanaerobaculia bacterium
GCGGCTTTGTGTGCTCAGCCTTTCGGCTGGCTTACCTTTGTCGAGGCATCTACATCGGTATCACGGACGATCAGGCGACACACCACCCCAACAGGTGGTTATTGACGGGTGGCTATGAGCAAGGCGGTGAAGAGGCGGCAGCCAGTTTCGCCAGAGCCTTTTCCTTGGCCAGACGTGTCGGTCCACTCGATGTCGAGGCCGCGTCTGCGGGTGTCCAGCTAGTCAACTGAGGTGGGGGTGGGCCGTGCCACCGGGTGACCTTACCTGATGATCGAGACGCTGACGTCGATGGGTGTGTCGGCATGGCCCGATATCTGCGGGTAGGTGGGATACCACGACCCGCCGATGTTGTTGGTGATGACCGAACGGTCGATCACGACGTTCCCCGTGTGGTCGTTGGTGACGAAGAAGATAGCGCTGCCGTAGGCATTGACTTCGTTGTGCTCGATGCGCGATCCGCACACGGACAGCGTCATGGTGTTGCCATCGTTGTAGATGGCGCCGCCACTTCCACCTCCAGGTGTGCCCGAGTCCGGTGGGTTGCCGCCTTCGCCTATGGCGTTGTTGTGCACGAAGACGCTGTTGAGGATCGTCCAGGAGACACCGATGCTGCTGATCCCGCCCCCATTCGAGCATGTGCCGCCAAGCCCCGAGGCTCCGCCGAAGGTCGAGTTGACCACGTAGACGGGAAGACCTTCATACTGACTGAACACCCGAAGGGCCGCCCCGCCGAGGTCGGGTCCCACAGGCCCACACTCATTGTTGTAGAAGCGGGAGTTCACGACCTTGAACCGACCGCCCCGCGCCCAGATCGCACCACCTCCTTCGTACTCCGGCTCGTCCGTCGAGTCGGCATTGATGAACGTGAGGTTCTGGACGGTGAGCCGCGGATGGTCCTGGTTCTGGCAATGACTGGTCGTCCACACCTGATTCGGATCGCAGGTGTTCATGTAGAGGATGCGACGTTGGTTGCCTCCGCTGAGCGTCACGAGTCCTCCGCCGTCGATGACGATCTCGGGCCCGGTGTCGTTGAACACCTTGGCCGTGCTCTCGAGGGTGATCGTGACTGGATCCGGGCCGCAGTCGAAAGTGATGATGCCGCCCTGGGCCACGGCGTTGATGAACGCATTGGACGTGCAACTCGACGGCGTACCGGTGCCGACCACGGTGGTGGGATTGGACACATCCTCGAGACCCGCGCCTGGAGGGATAGCGCAAGGAGCCACGAGATCCGTCCAGGCCAAGAGCTGTCCCGCCTCGAAGCCATCCTGGAAGATCGGCTCACCCACAGCACCACCTGGGCTCACCATCGCGAGGAGTGACAGCAAGACTAGCTTCTTCATCGACTCACCTCCAGTGCAAGGATGACTCGACACTTTCAAGGAGGCAAGGAGGTGGATAACACCCCAAGGATCCGGTTTTTGGTACCAGGGTGCGAGGGCCTTGCTGCTCAATTCGCAGACGCTGGTGCACGAGTGCTGGCGAACAGTGGTTCTCTGCCGGCGCAGGCATTCCGGTCGAAGGCGTCGATCATCTGGTCACGTGCCCGTCGGGACCATCCGGTCACGGGGCCCGAGCCGGTTTCGGCCGGGCCGGCATGGGTGGCTGCAACGAGGATCAGATCGGTTCCGGGGAAGAGGTAGAGCACCGCATTGGCCCCGTACTGCTCTTGTCCTCGAGTCCACAGCAGGGGGCGACCGTCTGCGGCCGTTTCCCAGAACCAGTTGTAACCCACCCTGAGCCCGCCTCTGGTGGTGACGTGCGGCCCGAGTAGTTGCTCGAGTTGTTGCTGATTCAGGATCTGGAGTCGATCCAGTGCCAGGATCCATTGGTGGAGGTCTTCGACGGACAGGCGCATCCCAGTGGCTCCACGAAAGTCCCAATTGTCCTGGTAGGCATCGGATGCAAAAGGAGTGGCCAAGGGCGGAATCACCTCGCCCTCTCTGGCCTGGCGAGGCCAGAACGTTGCATTGCGGAGTCCGGCCCGATCGATGACGGACCGCCCCAGATAGGTTTCGTAGCGCACGCCAGAGACTCTCTCCACAAGGATGGCCAGCAGAGTGTAGGCATCATTCGAGTACCCGAATCCGGTGCCTGGCGGTCTTGCCAACGGCAGGCTCAGGATCGCCGCGAGGGCCGCATCTCGACGGGTCAGGCCGGAGCTGGCGAAGGCTTGCGGCAATCCAGATTGGTGGCTCAGCAAATCGTGGATCGTGATGTCAGCCTTGTCTTCGGGGACCTGTTCGAAGATCTCCTTCAAAGGGGTTTGGAGAGTCAGATCGGTCTCAGTGATCAAGTTCAGCACTGCTGCTGCTGTGAACTGCTTGGTGATCGACGCTACCCAGTAAGAGGGAGTCTGGTCTGCTGGCAGTTCAATCCCATAGTGTTCATGGAGGAGGATCTGATCGCCGCAGGCAACCAGGATTGATCCAGCGAAACCCTCGTCCTGAAGTTGGCCCAGAGCCTCCCTAGCATGCTCGATTGCCGGGTTGTGGGGCCCATCCGAAGATGTGGCGGGTGCGGCCACCGCAGTGACAATTAGCGCCAGCCACAGACTGCCATCGCTACGATTCATCGCCTGGTCTCCGTTCCTGAGCCCGAGTATATGCATCGGCCGGGCCTGACCCTGGGCAGACTCGGACCCAGGCTGGAGGCAGAGAGACGAGCGGTCCGCCGGAGGAAGGTGGCCCAATTACCAGTTTCCTTGGATAATGGGCGGCAGATACTTTGAATGCAGGTCGAGCTGTGAACAACCCGAAGGGGAGCGATGCGATGGGTCTTCGCGAGATTTTTCGAAGCAAGAAGGACTGCGGTCATGTCTCCGAGTTGGTGAAGGTCGAGCCCGACTCGCCCGATTCGTGCCTGAAGTGTGTCGAGATGGGGGACACCTGGGTCAACCTACGGGTGTGCCTCCATTGCGGTCATGTCGGATGCTGTGATGCCTCGAAGAACAAGCATGCCACGGGTCACCACAAGGAGACTGGCCACCCGATGATCCAGTCCTATCAACCGGACGAGACTTGGCGCTACTGCTATGTGGACGATCGGAGGGTGACAGACGCCGATTCCCCGGCTCGGCGGTAGAGCGTGTAGCTCAGTCGCGTCTCAGGCGGATCTGCTCCGGCATGCAGCCGAGGTGGTCTGCGGCTTCCTTCCTCGCCCCTGCTGCGTCATCGGCATCAACAGTCCATAGCCGTCGGTCCTCCAGCTGCCCCGAGGCATTCCTGACCTGGCAATACCAACCTGGATACGGGCTGTCCGGTTTGCTGAAGTAGAGAATCCCTACAATCCTCAGTTGCTGCTTGAGCGTGACAGGGCTCGCGCTCCCAGGCATCGATCAGATCCTCCCCCTTGCCTCGAGACGATGCAGCTTCATCGGGCAAAGCAAGCATGGCGAAAAGGGCAGGAGGAGGCAACACCCGAAAGGGTAGGTGATGGCCCAGGGCTTTGGCCTTCCTGAAGACCCTAACGGTCAGTCCATCGATTCAATCAGCGCCAGGTAGCGCGGATGCTCCCGGAGAGGCTCGAAGTCCCCGTCGTTGACAATCCACTCCTTGGAGGCGAAGCCCTTGGAGACGGACCGCTCGAGGTAGTCGATCGCTTCCTCCAAGCGCCCCGCGTTCGAATAGGTGCAGGCCACGTTGTAGAGGATGGCGGAGTCGTCGGGATCGATCTCGACGGCCTTCGCAGCCCATTCGAGACCTCGATCCGTTTCGCCGATGCCGATCAGGGCGCCTGAGCCGAGGTAGAGGGCTCGGGCATCATTGGGGTTCAGGTCGAGGTGCTTCTCGATCACCTCGACAGCCCGACGGTGACAGTCCCTCGCCTTCTCGGAGTCCCCCAGACCGAGGTACACGGAGCTCAGTAGACTTATCGACTGGAAATCCTCTGGCCGCACTTCGCTCGCCCTCTCGAAGTGGTGCGCCGCTTCCTGGAGCTTGCTCTGTTGCCAGCAGGAGCGGCCGTAGAAGTAATGCGCCTCGAACAGCTTCGGGTCGAGGCGAATCGCCGTCTCGAAAGACTCTGCCGCTTCCTCGGATCTCTCGAGTAGCGAAAGGACCAGCCCGCGCGATGCGTGGGCCTCAGGGCTCTCAGGGGCCAACTCCAATGCCTTGCGACTCGCCTCCTCGGCACGCTCCAGATTGGCGTCACTCTTGTCGAAATAGAGATAGAGGAGGGATGACGAGTCTGCGATGCCGGCGTGGGGTGCAGCGAAGTTCGGATCGATCTCGATGGCCTGGTCGAACATCTGCAGGCCTCGCTCGTAGGTCTTCTTGGTACCACGATGGAAGAGATTCCTGCCACGCAGGTAGTACTCGTAGGCCCGGACATCGACGGCAGCCTGGTGTTGAATCGCCTTTCTCTCCTTCGGGCTGAGCGTGACCTGGAGGGCCTTGACGATGTTCTCGGAAATCTCGTCCTGGACTTCGAAGACGTCCTCCAGCTCGCGGTCGTAGCGCTCCGACCAGAGAAGAGCGCTGTCGCTCACATTGACCAACTCGGCACTGATTCGGACCCGGTTGCCGGCCTTGCGGACACTTCCAGACAGCACGGTCTCGACTGCGAGCCGCTCACCGATTTCGCCTGGGTCAGTGGTCTTTTCGACGACCTGAAAGGCCGCCATCCGTGAAGCTACGCGCAGCTCACCGACCTTCGACAGGGCATTGATGATGTCCTCGGCGATGCCTTCGCAGAAGTAGTCCTGGTCTTTCTGCGGGCTCATGTCCTTGAGGGGCAGCACCGCAACAGAGCGAGGCTGACTCGCCTCCGCTGGCTCCATCTCCGTCGGCAGATCCTCCAGATCGATGCGCAGTTCCTTGGCCTGCTGATAGCGGCGCTCTGGATCCTTCTGAAGGCAGCGCTGGATCACTCTGTCCAGCTGCCGTGGCACATCGGATCGAGCCTCGGCGACGGAGTGCGGCCGATCACGCAAGATCGACGAAATCAGTGATGCCGAGCTCTGGCCCTTGAAAGGCCGCTCACCCGTCACCATCTCGTGCAGCAGGATCCCCATCGCGAAGATGTCACAGCGGTGATCTGTCGGGCGGCCTTCGAGCTGCTCGGGTGACATGTACGGGATGGTTCCCATCACCAGGCCTTCCTGCGTGAGTGCCTCGGTGGCCATTTGTGTCTGATCACCGCTATCGCTGGCCACGCGGAGCTTGGCCAGACCGAAGTCCAACACCTTGACCTGCCCCTCGGAGGTCACCATCACATTGGCTGGCTTCAGATCCCGGTGCGAGATGCCCTTGTCGTGAGCCGCCGCCAGGGCCTGGGCCAGGGGCACGGCCACCGCAAAGAAGGAATCCAGCGTCATGCCCCCGGTCGGTACCAGGTCACCCAAGGTCTGGCCGGTGACAAGCTCCATGGTCAGAAAATGGAGACCCTCGACCTCCTCTACGGAATAGATGGTGACAATGCCGGGATGATTGAGAGAGGCGATGAGCTCGGCCTCGCGCTGAAACCGCTGCAGCCGATCCGGATTCTCGGCCATCTCGGTGGGCAGCACTTTGAGCGCCACCTGGCGCTTCAGGCGGGTGTCTTCGGCCCGGTACACCTCGCCCATTCCACCCGCCCCGATCTTGTCGAGGATCTTGTAATGACCCAGGGTCTCGCCAATCATAGAAGTCACCGTTGTCCTGGCTTTTCCCTATCCTACCCTAGACTTTTTTGCGCGTTCAGAGGTGTCTGCTGGCAGGGACAGCAGCCATTGGGGTGAAGCAGCAAGGGCCGGGCGCGGAGGCCCGGCCGGTGGGATCAAGAACAGAAGAGGAAGCTATTGCACAGTGCTGTACTGCGCTGGGATACCGCCTGACCTGATCGGTTCTACTCGACCGTGTAGCTACACCTGTCTGTATCGCCGGTCTCGAAGTTCTCGATGAACACCGTCGGCTCGCCGGGGAAGGTCCAAACCTTACCCTCATCGGTGGTGGCCAAGTCATAGTAGGGTGCACCGATGATCAAGTCTTCGTAGCCGTCGTCGTCTGTGTCGCCGGCTGACATAGACCACCCCAGGTATGAGGTCGCCTGGGCTCCTTCCACCATCCAATCTGCGTAGACCGAGGGCCCTCCTTCGTTTAGCCCGTCTTCTGTCCCAATCCAGACCACGGCCATTCCTGCGGCGCCATCGCTACCGACGGTATGCCCGAGTCCCCCTGCGAGAACGTCGTCGAATCTGTCGCCGTTGTAGTCCAGAACCCGGACGTTGCTGCCCAGCTGGTCCCCTTCGGCACCGTAGGCGAGCCAGTCGGCGTTCGATGGGACGCCGTTGGTACCGAGGCCGGTATCCGATCCGTACCAGACCAGGACGACCCCATCGTTGGTGGCCTGGTGGTCGTAGAGTCTGGATCCAGCGATGAAGTCGTCATATCCATCCCCGTTGACGTCGCCGCCAGCTACGGCTGTCTGGGCGGTAGTACCTAGCCTGGCTTCTGCCTGCTCCCCTTCGGCGGTCCAATCGGCGTTGCTGGGCGTTCCAGGATCTCCGAGATTGCCTGCGTCGCTGTACCAAACGAATATCTTGCCTTCGTTGGTCTGCCCGGCGTCGTACATCGGCGCTCCGACGAAGACGTCATCGTAGCCATCCCCGTTCAGGTCGCCGGCAGAGCCGACATTGATGCCGAACGCGGCATCGTCGAAGGGAACGCACTGATCACCCATCGCGTACCAGTCGGCATTTGCTACTGTCGTGGTTCCCACCCGCGAGTTCGAGCCGTAGAAGACGTACCCGTGGTTGATGATGGGTGCCGCTCCGTTGCAGGCGTCGTAGCGCCGAGCACCGATGATGATGTCTTCGAATCCATCGTCGTCGATATCGCCGGCGGAGGCGACCTCGAGACCTGTGTGAGCATAGAGCGCCGTTCCTGCGATCTTCCAATCCCAGTTGGCGTCCAGGCCGGCGCCGGAGCCGTAGTACAGAAAGACCGCCCCTTCATCCCAGTTTGCGTTTGTGTCGTGATTTGGCATGCCGACGAGGAGGTCGTCGTGATCGTCACCGTCGACATCCGCAGCCGCCACCGCATCGCCGAAGTAACCATGGGCATTGATGACAGGCGGGTTTATGGTCAAGCTGGGGG
>JARFQS010000049.1 GCA_029287645.1 Thermoanaerobaculia bacterium
TTCGCCGACATGATGACGAGCGACTTCTTCCAGGGCATCTACGGCGACAAGCAGCTTGAGGACACGTACGCCGTCATCACGGTGCCGATCCTGGATCGATTGTAGGGGCCACCCACGCGATCGGCGCGTGCGCGACGCGGCTCGCGGTCCGCCGCACTCAGTCCAGATGCGTTCGCAAAGCGGCCAGCACGGTCCCCGGACCGGAGCGCCGCTGATAGTCCTCCGACTGGTCCATCCAGAGCACCTTGCCGTTTCCATCGATCAGCAGCGAGGTCGGCACCGGCAGCGCCTCGGCTCCGACTGGGGGGCCGGAGTGGAAGCCCCGATTGCGCAGTCCGAAGGCATCGGTGACCGTGAGGTCCCGATCCGACAGCATGTGCGCCTTGAGGCCGTGTGCACCGCGCCCGTCGCGAATCTCCTCCGGCGTGTCCGCGCAGACGGTGACGATCTGCACCCCCCGCCTCTCGAACTCGGGCCGAAGCTCTTCCCATCGCCGCAACTCGGCGACACAGTAAGGTCACCAGTGGCCGCGGAAGAACTTGATCAGCGCCGGCTTGCCTGCGAGCGTCGCGCTCTCGAAGACCTCTCCGTTCTCGTCCAGCGCGCTGAACACCGGAATCGAGCCTCCGACCCGGATGGCATTCGCCGCGACTTCCTGACGGCTGATAGCGACGGTGAACGGGAAGAACGAACCGATGACGATCGCGAGCACGGCGGCCACACCGCCAAACCAGCGAGCTCCAGCCACGAAGGCGCCGACGCCGAGAGCCACCGCAGAGAGAAAGAAGATGACGTACGTGGTCCGGTCCTCGGGTATGTCGACCTCGCCGATCCGACGAAACCACAGCACAACTGTCGCCGCGGCCACTACGAGAGCGAGGACTCCGAGGGTCGTTCCAACCTTCTTCGCTCTAATCTTCAATGGAGCACCTCGTATCCGGCTAGCCGGTCAGGTGCCGGCCAGCGCTGCTGACGTGATACCAGAGGGCAAGCTGAAGTTCCAGAGCTGAGAGCTGAACTCTCACAATGCCGAGAGTACCACCCTCACTCGAGCACTCAATCCAGGGATGCGCACCGTGACCGAACCCCGCGGAACCGAGAACCTGCACTCAATCGGGGGAACACCGAACTGCCGCCGCTGGAACCCAGCGAAGCTTCGAATGCGGTCGGAAGGCAGGATATCAGCGCCGGCTTCCTGAGGGCAGTGGCTCACCGTTCTTGAATTCGATGACCTCCTTGGCGCGACCGTTTCGGTCGTATCGCGTCGTGGGGCCGTGGAGCTTGTCGTCCTTATAGGTCTCGCTCAGCCACAACTTTCCGGACTCGCTGAATTGCTCTCTGGAGCCGTTCCTTCGTCCGTTCCTGTAGTGGGTGACGGAGCGAGGTGTGCCGTCGGAATAGAACTCCTTCAGTTCGCCATGCAATCGGCCATCCGAGTAGGTCGCTTTGGTCTTCAAAGCGCCAGCCGGGTAGTAGAACAACTGGGTTCCTTCGTATTTCCCAGCTCTGAAATGCTTCTCCTCTTTGGTGGTGCCATTGTCGTAATAGCAAAGATAGGGACCGTCGAGCTGACCATTCGCGTAGTTCGCCTTCTCCTTGAGCTCACCAGATGGAAAATGCACCTCCTTCACGACGAGGCGGCCATCGTCGTACTGTGCGATCTCCACGAGTCTTCCGGTGCACTTATGATACTTCAAGGCCTCGCCGTGCAACTTGCCGGAGGAGTAGTTGACTTGCTCCTTGATGGCGCCGTCCTCGCAATAGGCCGCAGCAGGCCCGTCCAACTCGCCGTGGAGGTAGTTTTCTTCTCTCTCTAGGTTCCCGTTTCGATAGTAGTTCCTGGAAACCCCCTCCAGCTTGTCGTCCTTGTAGAAGTTCTCGAGTTTCAACGCGCCGTTCTCGTAGTAGCTCCTGTGAGGTCCGTTTGCGACTCCCCTGACGTAAGTGGTCTCCTCCATGAGGACGGTATCTTCGACCCAATAGCGCTTTCGCACCTCCACGCAGCCGCTGCTCATCAGGAAGGTTGAGAGCAGAAAGAGGAGGAGGGTGACTCTCATGGTGAAGTCTCCTCGTTGCAGGTTCGCGAACGGATCTCTACGAACTCGTTCGCCAGTTCGTCGTCGCCTAGATCGGGATGAAGCACCAGCGTCATCTGTGCGACGGCGCAAGCGCGATCGAGCATCCCGAGCTGCTCGAGAGCGTTGGCGGTCTCGTACCGCGATACGAACCAGTGATGGGTTCCGATCTCCACGCCGTCGGAGAATCGTCGCCATGTCTCGAGAGCTCGTTCCCACTGACCGGTTTCCCCATAGAGCGACCCGAGGGCCAGCATGGCATCCGCAGAGCGCGGATTGCGCTGGAGGATCTCCTCGTACACGCCAATGGCCTCGGCGCGCTGGCGCCTCTCCGCATGGATCCCAGCGATTCGCAGTTCGATCGAATCGGTGAATCCCGCATAGTCCGGGTTTGCCCTTGAAATGACGTCGAGCCGTCGATACAGCGCTAGCGCGGCGTCGGCGCTTTCACTGGTGACGCGGCCCTCTTCGAGGCCCTCCGTGACTTGCGACTCCCGGTAGAATCGGTCCGCCAGCTCCTGGAGGAGGGCGTAGCGCCTCGGATCAATGGGTTCGTCGCGAATCAGCCGTTGGAGCTGGGCTTTGCCCTCGTCGAATCGACCGAGACGGTATGAACAGAGGATGCGCAATCCCATGGCCTCCTGGTGAAGATCCGTCTTCTGGGGAAAGCGCTTCTCGAAACCGCTCAATTGAGTCAGGACGTCGGCGCACGTCCCCTGGGGAGCGAGGAAGCGAAGCCTAGCTCGCAGGAGAACTCGATACGGCGCAGTAGCGCGTACGGCGGAGGCTTTGGGATGCGCGCGGGTGAACGCCTGTACGCGAGATAGCAGTGCGTTGGCCTCCTGGTAGAGCTGTGCCCAGCGCTCGTCCCGGGCCCCTCCGGCGGTCTCGAACGATTCCAGCTGATCGATCTGGAACTGGAGTACGTGTAGCGCTGCTGTCGCGAAATTCGGGGAATCCGTTCCGACTTTCAGAAACTCGTCGATCGCTCGTTGGGCCATGCCCGCATTGCGATAATGATCTCCGAGCTGGTAGTGCACCTCGCTGCGATCCCGACAGCCCGTGCAGTCGCGCAGATAGCGCTGAAGGGATGCGACGTATTGCCTACGCGTTTGGGGTGTGGGGTTGCTCCGGTAAAGGGCGTGGGCCGCTACGTGAAAGAGGGAGGCCGCTTCCCCTGCGAGCAGAGAGGTGGGAAAGCGCTCGGGAAATGGTTCGAGAAGCGTAGTCGCTCGATCCCACTGTTCGTTCTTGCTCGCCAGGTAGGCGAGCCGAAACCAGACGCGGTCCATGCGATCCGGGAGTACCGAAGGCGGTTCGCCGTTTAGCTTGGCGTAATGGAGTGTGGCGTCGTCATATTCCTTGCGCTCGAAGAATGCGTCGCCCATGGCCAGGGCGCCCACGGCTCCCAGCTCGGCGTAGGAGAGCTTCTCGAATGCCGAGGAATGGGCCTGCACATACTGGTAAAGCTGGGGCTCGAGGCCCTTTCTGCGGGCGGCCAGCTGCTTCAGTTCCCCGAAGGTTTTCCGATACAGCTCGTCGCGTGCGTTCGGGTCGGCGCCCATTTCGGCTTCTCGGGCGTGCGATTTGGCGATCAAGATCCTGGCTTCCAGGCGGTTCAGCTGGAGCAAGACGTCCGCGGGGCCCTGAGCCTCCGGAATCTCCTCCCGGATTCGATCGAGCTGACGGGATGCGAGGCTCAGGTTGCCCGTGTCGAAACTGAGAGCGGCCTCTTCGTAGAGGCACCTCACATGCAGTGGATCACTCCTGGGCAGCTGCTCCTTGATCGCCCTGAAGTCGTGGGCGGCACGCCCGTACTCCTCGAGCTGCCTGTAGGCCAACCCGCGTCCGAACTGGGCCTTGCTCGTGATGGAATCCTCCCCGAAATCGATGAGGGCACGGGAGAATGCTCCGATGGACTCTTCGAGTACCTCCTTTCGGAGCGGATCCTCTCGGCTCAGCAAGCGGCTGGTGTAGTAGCCGTTCCAGCCGAGCCAGTAGCTCGCCAAGGAAATCAGTTGTTGAGGCTCCTGCCAGGCAGGCGAGGCGAAGAAGGCCCCGGGATCGGGTAAGTCGTCGAGGCGATTTTCCTGATAGCCGCGAATGATCGCCTCATTCCGTGAGAGAATCTCCTTGATCAGGGCTCGATTTGCCAAGAGCAGCGCTCTGGCTTCGGCATCGCCCCAGCGCCTGGCGCCAGTCGGGCCTTCGTAAAGTGAAACACTCCTGCTGAGCAGATCTCCGGCCTTCGTGAGCACAAGCTGCTGGAGCGCGTGGCTGGGCGCACCTTCGTCGATCGCCTCCGACAGCTTTGCCTGAAGGACTTCGAGCGCCGCCGCCAGTTCGCCGAGAGAGGTCATTCGGTCGACATCGAGGCGCTCGAGGGAACTCTTCCCCGGCGAGGCGACAATCGAGGCCGCGGGCGCGAAGAAGGACAGGACGACCATCGCGACCAGGACAGTCGTGAATGAGGCTGAGCGTGGGTCGGTCACGGCGCGGTTCACCTCGAGGGTCTCATCACAAAGAGCCGTCAAGCGGAGATGCTGAAGACGATCTCCCGCTTCTTCGATTTGAGGCAGGCGTT
>JARFQS010000063.1 GCA_029287645.1 Thermoanaerobaculia bacterium
AGGCGAAGTGTATCTTGACGGGAGCCCGCTTCTCGAGGGATGCGATGGTGTTGGCCTCACCGTAGGCGAGTATGCGTCCGGCGGCGGCCAGGACGGGAGCCTCCAGAGCCTCGTCACCACCAGGCCAGGTGACCGCTGCCACCGCCTCTCCGATCAGAGGATGTCTCTCTGCCAAGGCGCGGACAAAGGCTGGCGCGAAGAGAGGCTCCGAGGTGGAAGATTTCAGCAGGATAGGCCGTCGAAGCAGAAGAGCCGGCAGCAAGGACTGAACCACGAGGCCTGGCAGGTTCGAGGACAGGATCGCTACGAGTGGCGAGGGTCCTTCTGCTGCATTCGACGCCCGATCGACCAGCCTGGTTACGGCCGATCCCTCCACTCCGCCCAGAACGACCTCCATCGCCGCCTGCAGGCCTGCCGTCGAAAGGCCACTGAGCCGGGTCAATGCCGGGTCCAGCATCTGCCGGTTGGGAGAGCTCGAGTCGATGAAGGCCGTGACGGTCGCGTCCCAGGCGGCCATGAGCTCCTCGTCCTGCAGCTCGGTCAGGGCCGCGGTGCCTTTCATCAACAGATGATGCATCAGCCGCTCGAGATCAGCCGGGCTCCATCGAGCCGAGGCGAAGCCGACGCCGCGCCGCTCGATCGCCGTCACCGACGATGGCCGAATATCAGCAGGTACCGCGGCGTCATGGATCATGATCTGAACGAGCCTAGCCCAGCTAGTCTAGCCGTCGCCATGGACAGAGTTGGCCGTACCAGGACCCCAAGACCGCAAGCCCCTTTTCCCCTGAGCCCCTACGCCCTTAAGCCCCTACGCCCTACACCCGGGCCTCACTTGCCGAGCTCTTCCACCGTTAGCGAACAACCGCGCAGCTCCGCTCCAGCGGCGCGTCCGAGGAGTCGGAAGCCCGAGCCCTCTGCTACTCCGAGGTCCTCCGTCAGGAGATGGACCGCCGAGCTCAGGTTGGCCAGGTCGAAGATGGCGATCAGGCCCTCCTCTCCCTCCGGCTGCTCGACCAGGGTCGCAGGATCGAGGATCCGGAATCGCATCCAGTGGGGTGGTACGAAGAGGTCGGGATCGCCGCCGGAAAGGGTGCGGGTGTAGACCTGACTTGTGAGCTCCGTCATGCCGTACTCTCGGACCACCGCAGAGGCGGGTACAGCGAGTCGCTCGAAGAGACGTGCGAGGAGCTCCTTCCGGGAGACCTCCCTCGTGCGGCCTTTGTACCCCCCGGTCTCGAAGACCGTGCTCCCGGCGGGCAGTCGGAATCTGAGGTCGAGTCTCTCGAGCGCGTCCAGGAGGCTCGCCAATGCGAACGCCGTCGTCAGAATGAGAGTCGGCTGACCGTCCCGCTGCCGGGCCGCGAGAAACGACCTTGCCTTGGCAGCATCCAGACCGCGGTTGCCGAACGCGGTCTGGCTGTCGGGAGCGGCGTGGTTGCCGAGCACGTGGTCGATCATGAAGGAGAGGCTGGAATCGGGTGCCTGGGAACGGGCCGGGATCAGGGAGAGCATCCGAGGTCGGCTCACGGTGGCGAGGCACGCAGAGCCGAAGCTGGCGTCGATGGTGGCTCGATAGAGGTCCGGGAAGCCATGTCCGTGGACGCTGCGTGGCGAGCCCGACGTACCGCTGCTACGAAAGGTCTCCTGAGCCGGCTCTGCGGAGAGATCGAGGGATTTGAAGGCCAGTGCCGGGACCAGGGGAACATCGCGCCACTGCTCGACCGTCTCAGGTACGGTCTGGTGCTTCAAGCAGAGACGCCGATAGGGCTCGATACGCTCGAATTGGAAGGCGAAGGCCTCGAGGGACAACTCCTCGAAGCTACCGGTTGCCGCATCGGCAACGTAGCGGGCGATCCGTGAAGCCAGCATCGGACCGATTCTGCCATGAGGAAGGGCCAATCGCGTGCCGAGGACCGTAGATCGGGCGTCGGCGGCACGATCCCACGGTCCGGCACCTTCTGGTAGAGTTCCGCAACTCGAGCCCGAAGCTCACAATCGAAGCGCTTCTGAGGAGTCGGCAGAGAATGGCTGAGACGTTCCCCTATCCCTACAAGGTCGAGGTCGACAAGGCGCCTCGAGCCCGTGCCCCCAAGCAGGTAGCCGTCATCGATCAGACCGGTTGCACCGGCTGTGAGGCGTGCCTCGCCTTCTGTCCCGTCGATTGCATCGAGATCGTCGCAGGGCCGGAGCACCCGGACTTCATGAAGCTGGTCGAGGTAGACCTCGAGCGCTGCATCGGTTGCCAGCTCTGTGCGCGCTATTGTCCTTGGGAGACGATCGACATGTGGCCGTACGAGGATGGGATCGAGGCGGCTCCGGGCCAGACGATCCGCTCGCTGCTGTACAACTACGATCCGGAGCAGATGCACGAGTCTGCGGAGAGTCGTGGCTGAGCAGCGTGAGTCGGACTCGACCCCCGGTTTCGATCCCGAGTTGGATGCTGCTCTCAAGAAGGTGCTTCAGGTCATCTACAAAGACCACCCGCTGAGCCCCAACCAGATCCTCGTCTTGAGCTCGGAGCTGCAGAGGATCGGCGTGCATCGTCTGGTCGAAGGGCATCTCGACAAGTATCGCCTGCGGCATCTCGATTCCGAGTAAGAGCGGCTCGATCCAAAACTCCGGTGCAGGTTGTGGCCCCGGAGATCAGGCTGCTAGCGTTGGGACAGTGCGCAGCGCAGGGAATGTCCGCGTTGTGGGTTTCAATGAATGTGGTGATGCCGAACGTTCGCCCGGACGAAACTCAGGTCTCGGATTGGCGGCTGCTGTCCCTGACGGCGGAAGGCGACGAAGATGCCTTCCGAGCTCTGGTGGAACGACACCAGGATCGCCTGGTCGGGCTCTGTCAGCGGCTGCTGGGCGACCGGGACGAGGCGCTGGACGCCGCTCAGGAGGTCTTCCTCAAGACCTACAAGCAGGCAGGCTCCCTCCAGCCGAAAGGTCAGTTGTTCACCTGGATGTACCGGGTTGCCACGAACTTGTGCCTGAATCGAATCAGGCGCCGGAAGCTGGCTCGGTTCCTGTCGCTGACTCCCGACCCTCGAGATGAAGGCCCGAGTCTGGACCCTGTAGATCGGGCGCCGGATGCCTTCGCCACATTGGAGGCGAGGCGTCGCTGGAAGAGAACCCTCGAGGAGATCGAGGCGCTGCCGGAGAGCCAGCGGGTCGTGTTGATCCTGGCTCGATTCGAAGGCCTGCCGTATCGGCAGATCGGCGAGATTCTGGGGATCTCCGAAGGTGCGGTCGAAAGCCGCCTGTTCCGCGCCATGCGGCATCTCCAGGAGGCACAGGAATCTGCCACTTCGGGTGTTTCTAGATAAGGGCGAGAACCATGGACCGAACCACCGAAAAGCAAATGATCCGACTGTTGGCGGGCGAGCTCTCTGAAGTGGAGGCTGCTCGATTGCGGAAACGGTTGGAAGCCGACAGCGAGTTGCAACTCGCCTTCGCTTCCTTGCGAGCGAAATGGGAAGCCCTCGATCCTCCGCCCCTGCCGCAGGTGCATCCGAGCTTCGCGAGTCGCGTCGTCCGCCGGGCCGTGGATGGGCCTACTGTTGCAGCCGGCCCCCTGGGTCGTTCCACCCCCCTTTGGACCCGGGCAACGGCTGCACTGGCCCTGGCGGGCGGCATTCTCGTGGGCGTACTGCTGGCCAGTCCTTCGGAGTCGGACGATTGGTCGGCGTGGAGCCGTGTCGAGCTCACCCAGGCCGAAACCTATTGGGAGACTCTGGGAGAGTCCTCCGACGACCTCTTGCTGGAGGAGGTGCGATGAAACCGATCTGGCTGTGGATCGCGCTGTTGCTGTCTGTCGGTGTCAACCTCGGTGTACTGGCCACGGTTGGCACGACCCGTCTCCGGGAGCCGGCCCGATGGGACCGCGCTGCGAGGCCTGAAGGACCGCCACCCGTCGAGCGGGCCGCAGACCGGCTCGGCCTCGAGGGCGAGAAACGAGAGGCCTTCATCCAGATACAGACCGACTTCTTCCAGGATATGCATCAGAGCAGACAGGAGTTGGAGACCCTGCGGCAGAGCTTGCGACGAGAGCTGATGGCTGAATCGCCGGATCGGGTGAGGGTGGACAAACTGGTTGTGGCGATGGGTGAAGCCTATTCCCGATTGGACCGGGTCTTTGTCGACAACGTCCTGAAGAGCCGAGAGGTCCTGGATCCCGAGCAGGAACAGCGCTATCTCGCGTTTCTGGAGCGCATCAGGCAGCATGATCGTGGAGGCCCACAGAGGCCTGGAGGGCCCCCGAGACAACCCAGAAGCCGGAGACCCTGACCCCCTCCCACGCGGGCGTGGGGCCGGTCCGATATTTGCATTAGACTCCACCAAGACTGCAGAGGATTCAAGCTCGACTCGAGTCTCAGATCCGAAGAGAGAAATAGAAAGGAGCGATCGATGGATCTTTTCAGAAGGATGAAGTTCGCGATGGTGCTGGGAGTCGCCCTGATCGTGGTGCAGCTGGCAGGCGGTACCGCGGCCTGGGGGCAGGATGAATATGACAACTGGATCGCGCGCGGCCACTACGTGCACGTCTGGCCTGGCTCGGACACGCTGCGTGTGGAGAACCCTCCCGGTCAGAGCCCGCCTGTGTTCACCGAGTTCTGGGCGGATGGCGGCAACGGATTCAATGCCGAGCTGGAGTATCTGGTGCGGCCGAACATCGGCGTCTGGGCCGGATTGACCTTCGACAACATGAAGACGAACCTGAAGTTGGAGCAGGGTGACATTACCGCCTACGCCAATGACAGGGTCGACCTGCGGCAGATCAACTTTGGAGGCAACTACCACTTCCTGCCGTCCGGACGGTTCGATTTCTACGCGGGTCTGCTGCTCTCCTGGGTGGGCTACAGCTCCTCGACCTTCAACTTCAGCGAAGTGGATTACGACTATCAGGTCAAGTACGACGACGAGCTCTCTTGGGGGCTCAACGTGGGCGTGGACATCCCGTTTGGAGAAAATTCTTCCTGGTTCGGGTCGGTCCAGGCCAGATACATGTTCCTGGCTTTAGAGGGAGATAACAACGTCTACGCTCTCACCGTCGATCCGGTGCAGGCCTTCTTCGGCATCGGCTACAGCTGGTGGTAGAGCCGCCCCTGTCGCTCCGCGACAGGCCGCGTGGGTTGAGGCGGTCCGGCGTTCCTCCGGACCGATCTTTGAGGGCTTGGGGGTTGAACCAGCCGCCGTACCTCCGGCTGGCCTTTGAGGGCTTGAGGGTCTAAGGGGCCCGATCCTTGACCGTTATCTGGACTCAAATGAACAGGATGCATCGAGAACCCCGCCACGGCACCTCCCCTAGGCCCTTACGCCTTTAAGCCCCTACTACCCTCACCCGGTGCCCGAGGTTCGTTCGGGTGGTTCGTCAGGGGGTGCCACGTCGAGCGCAGCGCA
>JARFQS010000073.1 GCA_029287645.1 Thermoanaerobaculia bacterium
GTCTGATCCGTCGAAGGCTGTCGAGCAGACGGAACCGTCGGAAACTGCCGAACAGCAAGACAAGCAAGCGTCATCGGATCAGGGAAAGCCTGCGGACCGACCGAGGTCTGGAGGTCGCCGGAACCGGGACCGACGAAGAGACAAGAAAGACAAGAAGGACACGCTGGATATCCGGATCCTCAAAGAGATGAGTATTTCGGACATGGTCCAGGTGGCCAAGAACCTGGGAGTCGAGGGTGCCTCCACCCTGCGCAAGCAGGAGCTGATCTTCAAGATCCTCCAGGTCCAAACCGAGAAGAGCGGCCTCATCTTCGCCGAGGGTGTGCTGGAGTGTCTGCCGGATGGCTTTGGTTTCCTGAGGGCACCGGAGTACAACTACCTGCCGGGGCCCGACGACATCTACGTCTCGCCGAGCCAGATTCGACGCTTCGATCTGCGCACCGGAGATACGGTCTCCGGACAGGTGCGGCAACCCAAGGAAGGCGAGCGCTACTTCGCACTCATCAAGGTCGAGGCGGTCAATTTCGAGCACCCGGAGGTGGCCCGGAACAAGATTTTCTTCGACAATCTGACACCCCTCTACCCGCTGGAGAGGATCCAGTTGGAGAATCCCGGGGAAATGTCCTCCAGGGTTCTCGACCTGGTGACGCCCATGGGTAAGGGGCAGAGGGCCCTGATCGTGGCGCCGCCGCGAACGGGAAAGACCATGCTGCTCCAGGCTCTGGCCCACTCGGTGGCTCAGAACCACCCGGATGTCGTTCTCATAGTGCTGCTCATCGACGAGCGTCCCGAAGAGGTCACGGATATGGAGCGTTCCGTGCAGGGCGAGGTTGTCTCCTCGACCTTCGACGAGCCGGCCACCCGTCACGTCCAGGTCGCGGAGATGGTCATCGAGAAAGCCAAGCGTCTGGTCGAACACAAGAAGGACGTCGTGATTCTGCTGGATTCGATCACCCGATTGGCCCGTGCCTACAACACCGTGCAGCCACCTTCGGGCAAGGTGCTCTCGGGTGGTATCGACGCCAATGCCCTGCACCGTCCGAAGCGCTTCTTCGGCGCTGCCAGAAATGTCGAGGAGGGTGGCTCGTTGACCATCATCGCCACCGCTCTGGTCGACACCGGAAGCCGGATGGACGACGTCATCTTCGAGGAGTTCAAAGGTACCGGCAACAGCGAGATTCACCTCGACCGCAAGCTGGTCGACAAGCGAGTGTTTCCCGCCATCGATATCAACAAGTCGGGTACCCGGAAGGAGGAGCTGCTCCTCGGCGAGGACGAGCTGCGACGCGTCTGGGTACTGAGGAAGGTCTTGAATCCTCTCTCGACGGTGGAGAGCATGGAGCTGCTTCTCGACAAGCTGAAGAAGACCAAGACCAACCAGGACTTTCTCAACGCGATGTCGAAGTAGCCCAAGGGCGTGCCCGTGCGCGTCGGCATCGTCGATTACCTCAACAGCAGACCTCTGGCGTGGGCCTTTCGCAAGGGTGCCGATTCCGGTGCCTACGCGCCCTTCCACCTGCCTCCCGCCGAAGTGGCTGCCAGACTCGAGGATGGCAGTCTGGATATCGGCCTGATTCCATCGATCGAAGTGCAGCGGATACCGGGGCTACGTGTTCTGCCGGGTCTCTGCATCGCCGCTACGCACGAAGTGCGGAGCGTCCTCCTGGTCAGCAAGGTTCCCCCGGGGCGGATTCGGCGACTGGCGCTCGACGAAAACAGCCGGACCTCCGTGGCGTTGGCCAAGATCGTCCTGAACCGAAGC
This sequence comes from Thermoanaerobaculia bacterium, assembly GCA_029287645.1. Taxonomy (GTDB): domain Bacteria; phylum Acidobacteriota; class Thermoanaerobaculia; order Multivoradales; family JAHEKO01; genus JAUVRX01. Next base: position 1,763 of record JARFQS010000073.1, read on the forward strand.
TATGGTGTCGAGCCCGAGTGTGTCTCGCAGCCACCCGAGATCGAGGAGATGATGCAGCGGGCGGATGCGGCGCTGGTGATCGGAGATCCTGCCCTGCGGGTGTCCCCCGGGGACTATCTCGTTCTCGACCTGGCAGCGGAGTGGCGTCAGATGTCCGGTCTGCCTTTCGTTTTCGCCGTCTGGGCAGTCCGTTCGGGCATCGCGGCGGATGGCCTGGTGCCCTTCTTTCAGAACAGCTTGCAGATGGGCTTGGAGAATCTGGATGAGCTGATCGCTGAAGCGGGCGAGCAGCTCGGGCTGGGTTCGCAGGAGCTGCACGAGTACCTGACGGTCAATCTGTCATTCGAGCTCGGAGACGAAGAGCTGGCCGGGCTCCAGGAGTTCTACTCCTTGGCGTCTGAAATGGACCTCATCCCCACCGCACGCCCCCTGAGCTTTCTCGGCGCTTGCCCATCCGAAAGCGATTCCGTAGAGTAGCGCTCACTATGCACTTGCAGCCTTCTGGTCGCCCTGTGGCGGAGATCCTGGGCGATGCGCGAAGCGGCGAGAGGATCTCCGCTGGCGATGCTCACACGCTGCTCGAAGAGGGAGACCTCCTCGAGTTGGGGCTGGCCGCGCATGAGGTGCGAACCCGCATCAACGACCCTGGTGTCGCTACCTACAATATCGATCGCAACATCAACTACACGAATGTCTGCGTGTATAAATGTCGGTTCTGTGCCTTCTATCGACCGCCGGGCGACCCCGAGGGATATGTACTCGGGTTCGAGGAGATCGGTCGCAAGATCGAGGAGACGTTGGCTCTCAATGGCACCGGAGTCCTGTTGCAGGGAGGCGTGCATCCCGACCTGCCCCTGAGCTTCTATGAAGATCTGCTGGGGTACATCCGGGAGAGCTACCCGGCAATTCACCTCCACGCCTTTTCACCACCCGAAGTGAGATTCGTCGCCAAAAAGGAGCGCCTGAGCTTCTACGAGGTCATCGCCCGCCTCAAGAAGGCTGGCCTGATGTCGATCCCCGGGGGAGGGGCAGAGCTTCTCTCGGACGGCGTGCGGAAAGAGGTTCTGGCCTACACGAAGGTCTCTGCGGAGGAGTGGATCGAGGTCATGCGGCAGGCTCACGCCAATGGGCTACGAACCTCCGCAACCATGATGTACGGCATGGGTGAGCCGCTGGAGGCCCGGGTCGAGCATCTACAGCGCATCCGGGACCTGCAGGACGAGACCGGCGGCTTCACGGCGTTCATCTCCTGGACCTTCCAGCACGAGCACACCGACATGGAGGACGTGCCGGAGACCTACGCCCACGAGTACCTGAAGACCCTGGCGGTAACTCGTCTCTTCCTCGACAACATCCAGCATCTCCAAACCAGCTGGGTGACGCAGGGCAAGAAGATCGGGCAGCTCGGTTTGATGTTTGGCGCCGATGACATGGGCTCCATCATGATCGAGGAGAATGTCGTCTCGGCGGCCGGGACTTCCTATCGGATGAGTCAGGACGAGATGGAGCACCTGATCACCTCGGCGGGCTACTCGCCGCGTCAGCGGACGAATCTCTATGAGCGTTGGGTCACCCGCGAGGAGACGATCGAGTTGGCCGAGCGCTATCGCCACGCCCTGACGTCCCAGAACCAGGATCTGGCCTCACCGCTACCCATCGTCGGTTGACGGCCGTCGGCGCGGAAGCCGTGCCGGAGAGTCCGAATGTGTCCGCAGCCACGATCTGTCGAAGCAGGAGGGCGACGGCCAGGAGACGGGCTGGCCGCTTCGCTCACTGCGGTTTCAGCTCTGATCCTGATCGGATTCCTGTGGCCGGGCCTGGTTGGCCGGTTGGCTCAGGCGCTGTGGGTCACCTCCATGCCGGTGCTGCTGATTCTCCTCGGCACTGCGGGGAACATCTCGCGTCGCCTGTCGGTGGCCATGGCGGCGCTCTGGTTGCTTCTCGGTGGCAGTTGGGCGCTACTGATA